>NZ_JBGCBZ010000010.1:0-254454 GCF_041262585.1 Planotetraspora sp. GP83
GGAGGGCTCCAAGCTCAGGCTGATCACACCCAAGTCATGATCACAGAAATCCAGGTGCAGGGGGTCGTAACGATCACGAGATGTGGGCCAGATCCTCGGAACTGACCCGGAACTGACCCCGGAACTGACCCCGGAACTGACCATGGTCACGCCGCCGGACGGACCGGCGAGTGCTCCGGATATCGTGAGATAACCGCTTCCCAGCAGAGGGTAATGATCGACGTGGAATCCGCGCTCAAGTTCTACCGCGTCATGGCGTACATCGTCGGCGTGATGCTGCTCGTGCTCTGTGCCGGCATGGTCGTGAAGTATGGGTTCGGGAGCGACACGATGGTCGCCGTGGTGGGGCCGATCCACGGCTTCCTGTACATGGTCTATCTGGTGGCCGCGCTGAACCTGGGCCTCAAGGTCCGCTGGCCCATGCGCTTCCTGCTGCTCGTGCTGCTCGCGGGCGCCATCCCGGTCCTGTCGTTCGTCCTGGAGCGCAAGGTGACCGACCGGGTCCGCGGCGAGCGGGCGGTCGCCGCCGCGTGACGCCCGTGGGCATGCGACACCCGCGGGCCGTCGACATCCCGCGCCCGTGTGACGCCCGCAGGCGTGGCGCCCGCGGTCGCCGCGGGCTCAGCGGCCGATCTGGCGGCGGCGGATCCGGCGCAGCCGCGCGCGCTGCGACTCGTCGAGCATGAAGTAGCCCACGACCGGCGCCCCGAGCACGCCGAGCACGATCAGCCAGGTCAGGATCGTCGGCAGCGGCAGGATGATGGCGATCACGGCCACAATTCCTGCGATCACGTAGTACTTGCCGAGTGGCGACATCGTCGGGCCTTTCGTGTCGGAGCTCCGAGCGGTCCCCGACCGGCGGGGCGCGTCGCCAGCACAACGTCTGACCGTGTGGCGGAGTTCCGACCCCGCCACACGGTTCGCCTCACACGGCTCAGGCCGGGGTGGAGGGGGCCGTGGAGGGGGAGGTGGATGTGGCAAGTGCGGCGAGGGTCGCGGCTCCGGCGGGGTCGCGGTCGGTGCTGATCGGGACCAGCGCCACCTCGTCCACTCCGGCCTCGGCGTAGTCGGCCAGCCTCGCGCGGACGTCGTCCAGGTTTCCCAGCAACGCCACCGACTCCAGAAGCTTGTCCGGGATGGCGGCCAGCAGGTCCTTCGGATGAGGCCGCGTCCTGGCGAACTCGACCACGTCACCGAAGCCGGCCTCGACGAACATCTCGCCGTAGCCGGGCGCGGCCAGGTAGCCCACCACGCCGCGCCTGATCCTGTTGACGGCCTCGTCGTCCGGATCCACCGCCGCCGAGACCCACGCCGCCACCCTGGTGGCGGTGCCGTTCGCGGCGGCAGCCGTACGGAGGTCGGAGGCGAGGCGGGCGGCGGAGGCGGGCGTGATGAGGTTGAGGACCATCCGGTCGGCCAGCGCGGCGGTCCGGACGGCGGCTGGGCCGAACGCGGCGACGGTGAGCTCGGAGCGCGGAGCGGGCAGCCGCAGCCGGTAGCCACGGCTGGCGAGGAACTTGCCGGAGAAGTCCGACTTCTCGCCGTCGAGCAGCGGGCGCAGGGCCTGGACGGCCTCCCGGAGGACGGCGGCCGACCTCGCCTCCATCCGCCCGTGCCACTGCTCGACCACCAAGGGGCTCGACGTTCCCACGGCGATGGAGACGGGACGGCCGACGAGATCCGCGACCGACGCGGCGCCCATCGCGATCATCATGGGGTCGCGGACGCCTACGGCGAGCGGGCCGATCGTCAGGCCGATCCGCTCGGTCCGCAGGCCGGCCGCCGTGGCGAGCGCGAAGGAGTCGTAGGTCGCCATCTCGCCGACCCACAGCTCCGGGTAGCCCAGCTCGTCGGCCGCGCGGGCGGTCGCGAGAGCCTCGTCGGCGGGCCGGTCCTGCCAGAGGCCCAGAGAGACGCTGAGTCGCATGTGCCCTGTTCCCCCTTACTCCGCGCCCTGGCGGGAGCCGCCGAGCTGGTCGGCGCGTACCCACGTGGCGTGGAAACCGAGCGGGACGCGCTGGGGGAGGAGGACGCGGGCGACGGGGCCGGCGGTCACGTCCGACGCGTCGAGGATCTGGACCTCCGAGGCGCCCTCGCGCTCGTCGGTCACGAACGTGATGAGGTAGCCGTCGTCCTCGCCGGTCGAGCCGTCGCGCGGCGCGAAGGGGGCCTCGCTGCCGTAGCGGTGCTCGCCGAAGTAGTACTCCTCCTTGGCGCCGGTCACGTTGTCATACTTGATCAGCCCGTCGAAGAGGTTCGTCGGGGCGTCCTTCACGATGGACACGTTGTAGGCGTATCTCGTGGCATATCCCGTCTGGCGGGCGTCGATCGACGGGAACTCCGTGTTGTGGTCGTCGTCCACGTAGCCTTCGCTGGTCGTGCCGGTCCGCAGGTCGAACCGGTACCGGTACATCCGGGCGTCGAGCTTGAGATACGACAGCATGCGCGACAGCGGGCTGCCCGTGTCGCTTCCTGGGCCGCTGGGCGCGGGGCGGCCCACCCGGCACACATCGAGGATGATCTCGTCGCCCGACTCCCACGAGTTGACGACGTGGTAGATGTAGCACGGCCTGGCCTCGAACCAGCGGATCTCGTGCGCCTCGCCGCGCCGGGGGATCACACCGAAGCGCGACGGGAGCTCCCGGTTGAAGGTCAGCTTGTAACGGCCCTGCCGGGCGGCGTCCATGTCCTGGTAGAGCGGCAGATCCATGAGGATGGCGTGGTTGGCCGTGATCGCCATGTCGTGCGGCAGCCGGGCGCCCGGGATGTCGATCTCCACGCAGTGCTCGACCGTGCCGCCCGCCCCGACGACGCCGTAGCGCAGGTACGGCTCGCGCGGCCCGTAGTCGAACCAGAACAGCTCACCGGTGCGCTCATCGACCTTCGGGTGGGCCATGAAGTCGCCGGTCAGCGTGTCGAGGAAGGTCTCGGCGCCGAGCGTCTCCAGGCTGAGCGGGTCCAGGCTGTACGGCGAGCCGCACAGGTACCAGGTCGCGAGGACCTTGCCCCGGTGGAAGACGACGTCGGTGTTGGCCGAGTCCTTCAGGTTGAGGCCGCGAGTGTTGCCGAACGGGTTGCCCTTGGGGCTCTCCATGACGCCCGTCCACAGGGACCGGCTCTGCGCCGACTCCGCCTCGAACGCCTTCGTCCTGACATACCGGTTGCGGTAGCGGGCCCGGCCGTTCTCGAAGTGCATGGCGTGCACCATGCCGTCGCCGTCGAACCAGTGATAGCGACCCCGCATGGGGAACCGGGCGTTGGGCCCGTTGCGCAGATAGACGCCGTTGAGGTCCCGGGGGATCTCGCCGATCACCTTGAGGTCGGCGGCTGTGATCTCGTCCTGAACCGGAGCGTACACACCGAGCAGGTACGGGTTGGCCTCGCCTGATTCGTCCATGAGCACCACCGTCATGGGTGGACGCTACGATAAAAGAAGTCAGCTCGTCAATGAGGCGGGCTGGACACCTGACGCTGTACCTTCGCCAGTGCACGGGAAGAACGCCCCCCGTGCGGGAAAGGGAGTGTGGACCGTTGTGGACAGGGACCCGGACAGTGGCCTGAGCGCCATCGGGCAGGCCCTGGCCATCCTGGGCGACCGGTGGGTGCTCCTGATCCTGCAGCGGGCGTTCCTGCTCCGGATCCGGACCTACGCGGGCTGGCGCGACGCGCTGCCCATCTCGGAGTCGGTCCTGGCCACCCGGCTGAAAGAGCTGGTCGGCCACGACATCTTCACGCTGGTCGCCTACCGCGACGGCCGGACGCGCTATGAGTACCGGCTCACCCCCCGAGGGCTCGACCTGTGGTCGCTGCTCGTGGCGATCTACTCGTGGGAGCGCGACTGGACCGGGCGGCAGGAGGCGCCGTTCATCCATGACGTCTGCGGCCAGGAGGCCCGGCCGTACCTGGCGTGCGGCGACTGCCGCAAGCCGATGAGCGCCCGCGACACCGAGACCATCAGGGGGCCGCTCGCCACGTTCTCCCGCGTGGGCCTGCCCCGCCAGCATCGCCGGACCGTCCGGGGGGACACCGGCGTGGACGCGTACGCGTACTGCCCCGACTCGATGGAGATCCTCGGCGACCGCTGGAGCACCACCGTCCTGGCCGCGGCCTTCCTCGGGACGCGGCGGTTCGTCGACTTCCAGGCCGAGCTGGGCATCGCGCCCTCGGTGCTCACCGACCGGCTGCGGCGGTTCGTCGAGCTCGACGTCTTCCGCCTCGTCGCGGGGGACTACCGGCTCACCGAGAAGGGCCTGGCGTTCTTCGAGGTCTTCGCGTTTCTCGTGGACTGGGCGCAAAGAGAGCTCGCGGCGCCGCCGGGCTCGGGCCTGACCATCACCCACCGCCCCTGCGGCGCCGCGCTCGCTCCCGTGTTTCTGTGTACGGCATGCACCCAGCCCCTTGAGCGGCGCGAGGTCCACTTCGAGCTGGGCTGAACCCGTCCGGCTATCCTTCCCCGGATTCCTTTTTGCCCATCGCCTTGCGGATCACGTCACGCGCGCGGTCCATGATGGCGATCGGCGGGCCGAGGAGCAGGTTCTTCGTCGCCGACTCGGTCCCGGGGTGCGGGTGGGTGGGCGCCATGGCCTCGGCGGCCTTCACTCCCACGCCCATCGCCCGCCGCTCGGCCTCGGTCGTCGCGGCCTTCAGCTCGGAGAACTCGTAACGCTCCTCCGCCGCGGCGTGCGCGAAGACCGCTGCCCGGAGCCGCTCCAGCTCCTGGGAGAACTCCGGCGTCGTCACGTCCATGTCGTCGAGGCGGCTGAGCATCTCCTTCGCCTCTTCCTCCTCGTGCAGGCGGTTGTCGACGATCGTGTCGCCGCCGACGAGCTTCCGCCGCGCGTAAGGATGGACGATCTCCTCCTCCGCTGTCTCGTGCACGGCCAGCAGGCGGACGAGACGGCTGAACGCCTCTCTGCGTTCATCCCCCTGGCCTCTGTCGACCTCGTCGAACAGCTCCCTGATGAGGACGTGCTGCCGCATCAGGAGTTCGATGACGTCGTTCTCCTTCATCAGCTCCGGTGGCGTCTGACGGTCCATCCGTGCCTCCTTCCAGGTCATATTCGGGCTACCCCCAACCGGGGCCCGAAACCATTGACCATGGGCTTCGGCTTTCGTAGTGTCTCGGACACCGAGCACCCCCGGAGTCCGCGATGAGGCTGCACCCCAAAGAGCACGTCGAGCGCTACACCACCGAGGGATGGTGGACCGACGACACGATCGACAGGCTCCTGAGAGCGCGAGTGGCCGAACGGCCCGGCGCGCTCGCCGTGGCGGACCCGCCCAACAAGGCCGAGCTGACCGGTGGCAGGCCCAAGCGGCTGACCTGGGCGGAGCTCGACCGTGAGGTCGACCGCGTGGCCGCCGTGCTGCTGGACCGGGGCGTCGGCAGGGACGACGTCGTCGCGGTCCAGCTCCCCAACAGCGTGGAGCTGGCGGTCACGTTCCTCGCCGCCGTCAGGATCGGGGCGATCGTCACGCCGTTCCCCGTGCAGTTTCGCCAGTACGAGCTGACCCAGCTCGGCGGGCTCGCCCAGGTCCAGGCGTTCGTCACCTGCCCCGAGCTCATGGGCCGTCCCAGCGCCGAGGCGGTGAGACAGCTCCAGATCCCGTCCATGCGGGCCGTACTCGTCTGGGACGAGGACGATCTGGAGACGGCCACGGGGGACCCGGCCATCCTCGACGCGCACCTGAAGTCGCTCGACACCCACCCCAACGACTGCGTGACGATCTGCTGGACCTCCGGCACCGAGGCGACCCCCAAGGGGGTGCCGCGCTGCCACTACGACTGGCTCGCGGTCGCCTGGACCTGCGCCGACGCGCCCGCCCTCACCGCTGACGACGTCGTCCTCAACCCGTTCCCCATGGTGAACATGGCCGGGATCGGCGGGGTGTTCCTGCCATGGCTGCGCGCCGGCTTCGCGCTGATCCAGCACCACCCGTTCGACCTGCACGTCTACCTCGGGCAGATCACGGCGGAGCGCGTGACGTACACGCTGGCGCCGCCCGCGCTGCTCACCATGCTGCTGCACCGGCCGGAGGCCCTCGCCCGGTTCGACATCTCGTCGCTGACCCGCATCGGCTCCGGCTCGGCGCCCCTCCCGCCCGCCATGGTGCGCGGCTGGCAGGAGCGGTACGGCATCGCGATCATCAACTTCTTCGGGTCCAACGAGGGCATCGCGCTGCTGTCCGAGCCGTCGACCATGCCCGATCCCGGCGACCGGGCCCGCTACTTCCCCCGCCCCGACGCCCCCGGCACGACCTGGCCGGGCACGCTCGGCGGCACCCGGATCAAGCTGGTCGATCCTGCGTCGGGGGAGGAGATCACCTCCGAGGGCGTGCCCGGCGAGCTGCGGCTGAGCGGGCCCACCGTCTTCGCGGGATACCTGGCGGGCACGGCGGTGGCCGACCCGTTCGACGACGACGGATACCTGGTCACCGGCGACCTCTTCGAGCTGGCCGGCGACCGCTACCTCCGCTACGTGGACAGGACGAAGGACCTGATCATCCGGGGCGGGATGAACATCGCCGCCGCCGAACTGGAGGGCCTCATCTCCGGGCACCCGGCGGTCACCGAGGTCGCGATTGTGGGATATCCCGACGAGGTCCTGGGAGAGAAGGTCTGCGCCTTCGTCGTGCCCGTGCCCGGCCAAGCCGTCGACATGGAGGGCATCGCCACGTACTTGAGGGAGACCGGGATCGCCTCCTACAAGCTGCCGGAGCGGGTGGAGACCATCGAGGCGCTGCCCCGCAACGCCGTCGGCAAGATCCTCAAGCGGGAGCTCAGAGAGATCCTGATCGTCGCCGGTGACTGAGCCGGCGTCGTTCTGTCAGGGTCTCGGGAGCTCCGAGGGACCCTCACAGGCGGAGAACGCTCCGGTCAGCGTTGTGCGGCCTCCCACTGGTCGTGGGCAGTCCGCAGCCGGGTCCAGAGCTTGTCCTTCTCGGCGGGGGAGACGTCGTCCAGCGCGATGCCGTAGACGTCCGCCAGCGCGGCGAAGTAGTCCTCCCTCCGGTCGAGCATGATCGAGCGCTGTCCCGTCGAGCGCTGTGTGGCCGAGCGCTGGTGCGCGGTGTCCCCGGGGGCGGCGCCGCCGACGCGCTCAAGGACCAGCCCGGTCAGCGTGTCCACTCCAGCGGCGTCGCGGCGTTGCACGGCCGGCACCCGGACGAACCCCGACTCGGGAGACGTCGACAGGTGTTCGTGCTTGGCCTCGAAGGCCGCCATCTCCACCGGCTCCAGGCCGAAGTCCATGCCCACGAAGCTCCCTCGCGGGTCGTGCTCGAACCGCCAGCCGCCCGGCTCGCTCTCCGAGCGGCGCAGGCCGTACCGGAACGGGCCCTGCTCGTAGACCCCCTCGACCAGCGGGAGGGGCTCGTGGATCCCGTCGCCGAGCCCCGCGTCCACCAGCCAGTCGCCGCCGGGGTTGCCCTCCGTGGGCAGGCCGGAGACGGTGAGGGCCAGATGGTTTCCGGTGGCTCCGGCGGGGACGCCTGGCTCGTTCTGCACGCCGCCGAAGTGCCGCGTGACCTGGTAACCGAGCATGCCGAGCAGCAGCGCGAACGCGCCGTTGAGATGGAAGCAGTAGCCGCCGCGCCCGGCGATGATCCGCCGCCACGACTCGACCGGGTCCACCGTGGTCGGCCGGCCCAGCCAGATTTCCAGGTTCTCGTATGGCACGCGCTCGACGTGCGCCGCCTGGAGGCGGAACAGCTCCTCGACACTCGGCGGCCCGACGTCACTCAGCCGGAGGCGCCGGAGGTAGCCCGCCACGTCGACCGATGCGGTCACCTCGCCGGTCACCCCCACCCACCTCTCAGCCAGCGGCATGTCACGCGTGAGTTCACCCGTAAGTTCACCCTGTCGTACACGCGGTGGGCCACGTCTTCACGCACACCGTCACGTTAACCCGCTAACGAGGTTCCCGCCGATGCACGGGATCTTCACATATCGGGAAGGTCCGTCTGCACAGGGTCGCCCTACGCTTCCGCTATGGCTACACCCCAGCAGCGGCGTGTCCTCGTGGTCGAGGACGACGAGACGATCGCGAGAGCCGTGAAGATGCGGCTGATGGCGGAGGGCTTCGAGGTGCGGGTCGCGAGCGATGGAGAGGGGGCGCTCGCGGCCTACGCCAAGGCCGAGCCCGATGTCGTGGTCCTCGACCGGCTGCTGCCCGGGCTGGACGGGCTGGAGGTCTGCCGCCGGATGCAGGCCGCCCGCCCGGTCCCGGTGCTCATGCTGACCGCGCTGGGCGAGGAGACGGACGTGCTCGTGGGCCTGGGCGTGGGGGCCGACGACTACATCACCAAGCCGTTCAGCATGCGCGAGCTGGTGGCGCGGATCCACGCCCTGCTGCGGCGCGTCGAGCGGGCCAGCGTGCTCGCCCATGAGGACGCAGTGATCCGGGTGGGCGACGTCGAGATCAACACAGCGGAGCGGCGGGTGTTCGTGCGAGGCGCCGAGGCGCAGCTCACGCGGACCGAGTTCGACCTGCTGCGACGGCTCGCGGAACGACCTGGCCAGGTCTTCGAGCGCGAACGCCTGCTGTCCGACATCTGGGGCTTCTCCGAGGCCGCCGCGACGCGGACCGTGGACAGCCACGTCCGCGCGCTGCGCCGCAAGCTGGGGCCCGAGGTCGTCCGGACCGTCCACGGCGTCGGATACGCCCTGGTCCGCCCGTGAGGCGCCGGCTGATCGGAATGGAGGTGGGCGATGCGGCCGCTTGACTTTCTCGGCCGGATCAAGGTGAAGCTCGGCATCGTGATCGTGCTGGCCGTGGTGACGGCCTTCGTCGTCAACGAGGTCGGCATCAACGCCGGACTTTCCCGGGACGTCCGCATCGCCATCGCGGTCCTGCTCGCGCTGATCATGGTGCAGTTGCTGGCCCGGGGGATGACCAAGCCGCTGCGCGAGATGGCCGCCGCCGCGCAGACCATCGCGAAGGGCCGGTACGGCCTGCGGGTGTCGGCCACGTCGAGAGACGAGGTCGGGGAGCTCGCCAGGGCGTTCAACGCGATGGCCGCCGACCTGGGCGAGGTGGACCGGCAGCGCCGGGAGCTGGTGGCCAACGTCAGCCACGAGCTTCGGACCCCGATAACCGGCCTGCAGGCCGTCCTGGAGAACGTCGTGGACGGGGTGTCCCCGCCCGACCTGGACACGCTCGGCACGGCGCTCGCCCAGACCCAGCGGCTCGGCCGGTTGGTCGCCCAGTTGCTCGACCTGTCCCGCCTCGACTCCGGCGCCCGGCTGATCGATCCGGAGGTGCTCGACCTCGCGTCACTGTGCCGCCAGGCCGCGTCCGAGGCCGGACTCGTGCGCGAGGACGTCACAGTCGTGAGCGAGGTCGCGCCCGGGACGGAGCTCCACGCCGACCCCGCCCTGCTCGCCCAGGTGCTCGCCAACCTGCTCGACAACGCCGTACGGCACAGCCCTCCGGGAGGTTCGGTGTGGCTTGAGGCTCGCTCGGCCGGGGCGGACGTGGAGCTCAGTGTCACCGACTGCGGTCCCGGCATCCCGCCCGGAGAGCGCGCCCGGATCTTCGAGCGCTTCTCCCGCCTGGACGCCGGCCGCGCCGCCGACGCGGGCGGCGCCGGGCTCGGCCTCGCCATCACGAAGGAGATCGTCGAGCTCCACGGCGGCTCGATCGGCGTGGCCGATCCCGGCGCGGAGCCGGCCAGGAAGGCCACGGGTTCCGGCGCCAAGGCCGGTCGCGGCCCGCACACCGTGGGCTGCCGGATGGTCGTCCATCTCCCGGGAAGGGCCGTGCACGGCGACACGACGCTCGACCCCGTCAGCCCCTCGCCCCCCGAGGCCACGGAGATCCCACCGAGCGCGAGTGAGGCGATGGGGACTCCCGCCGCCGGAAGCGAGCCGCTGGGGAGCGCCTCAGCCGGAGGGGAGCCAACGGGGAGTGCCGCAGCCGGACGCGGGGCGATCGGGACGGCACGAGGCGGACCCGAGGTGGCACAACGAGAACAGGCCAGGCAGGCCGTCCTGGACCCGGTCGAGATGGTCGAGATGGTCGACGCCCGGCTACCGGTGGTCCCCTCCGAGCCGCATGCCGTACCGGTCATATCGCTCAGTCCCGGCGCTCCGGGTGAGGCCGTCCAGCGCCCGGCAGGTAAGGGCGCGAGCGGTGGGGCTGCGAGCGGTGATGGTGCGAGCGCCGGGGCCGGGCGTGGTCCGGCCGCGAGCGATGAGGCCACCGGTGGTGAGGATGCCGATGGTGAGGCTGCCAGCCATGACGGTCCGGGGGATGGGGCTGGACGCGGTCTGACTCATGGGATTCCCGTTCAGGGCATCGCAGCTCCGGTCGGTCCAGCCGACGACGTCCAGGTCCCGGGCGCACCTGGTGACACCTCGGCGCCGGGCGCTCGACCTGGGTACGCGCCGGTTTCGCCTGTTCTGGGCACAGGCGTTCCGGTTCGCGGTGGTCCACATGGACCCGGCCAGGCATTCCCTCCGGCCTTGGGCGGAGGCTCGGCGGCGTCGACGGCCAGGGCGGCGTTGGGGGCGGGCCTCGGCATGTTCGTCGGGTTCGGGTTCGGGGTCTTCGTCGCGTTCTTCTTCGGACTCTTCCTCGGGGGCGTGTCCGGAGTCATCGCGATGCTGGTGCTCACGTGCGGGGGAGCGGTCGCGGGGGCGGCCATCGGCTCCTCGTCGGGAGCCCGCCGTACGGCGAGCCAAGGAGCCTTCGCTCACCCGCCCATCGCGGCCTGGCCTGGTGGGCCCAGCGGCGAACCAGAGCGCAACCGGCTCCTGGACACGACGCACCGGACGGCCCGATGGGCCGCTGAACCGGCCACCGAATCGGCCACCGAGTCGGCGCCTGAATCGGGGGCTGAACCAACCGGGCGGCCAATCACGGACGAGACGATCGAAGGGCGGGCTGAGCACGTGCCTGACGCTGACAGACCCGAGCACGAGGCACTACCGCCGGAGGGGCCTGCGCACTCGAAGGCTCCAGCGCTCGACACGGCAGGTGCGGCGCCATCTGTGGCTTCTACCGCGACGGACGCCGCACGGCCGGGAATCGCCGGTGACGCCGCGGCGAAAGACGCGCCCCCGAGGCCTCAGACCGGGCCCGCCGTACGGCCGGGTAGTGCGGTGACAGCCGCTGCCGGCGACACGGCGGGTGCCGGACGATCGGTGTCCGCAACCGTGCCGGAAGGCGAGCGGCGGCTCGCGCAGCCTCCGGGCCGGGGTCCTGGGCACGCTCCGGGACCGGGTCCTGGGCACACTCCGTGGCAGGCGCCGGGGCCGGGGCGGAGGCCTGGGCAGGCTTTGGGACAGCGTCATGGGCCGGGCGCCGAGGTGGCTCCTCCGGGGTGGGCGCACAATCCGCCGCCGCCTGCTTATGTGCCGCCGCCTCTGTTTCCCCGGCCGGACCTGCCCGAGGCGCCCAGGTGGCTCCTCCCGGTGGTCGCAGCCGTGGGGCTGGTGGCCGCCGTCGCCCTGCCGTACGCGTCGACTGGGCTGGGGCTGGTCCTCACGGCGATCGCCATGGGGGCGGCCGCGCTCCCGGCGGTGCTGGGGCCGGGGGGTCGCGGCCTCACGCCCTGGACGGTGACCTTCGGCGTCCTCGCGTACGCACTGGTGGGGGTGGCGCTCATCCGCGACGCCGACTGGCTGGTCGCGCCGGTGCTGCTGGCGGCGTTCGGCGTCGCCGCGCTCGCGCTGTCGGGGGGCGGGACGGGCTGGCTCGGCGTCATCAGGGGCGGTCTGTCGGTCGTCCTCGGGCTGTTCCCGCTGCCGTGGTTCCTCTCGGACCCCGTGAAGCGGCTGGTCAAGCGCAGGAGGATGATGCCGGCCCTGGTGAGCGTGGGCATCACGGTCGTGCTGCTCGGCGTCTTCGGGCTGCTGTTCACCTCGGCGGACGCGGTGTTCTCGGCGTTCGCCAGCCGGTTGCTGCAGACCCCCGAATGGGCGGCCAGCCTGCCGTTCCGGATCTTCCTCTTCGGGGTCTTCGCGCTCCTCGTGGCGGCGGCCGTCCTGGTGGCCCTGCGCCCGGTGGCCGAGCCCGAGGGGCCCGATCTGCGGATCTCCGTCACCCGCACCGTCTGGGTGATCCCTCTCGTGGGCCTCAACCTGCTGTTCGCGTCGTTCGTGGCCGTGCAGATCACCGTGCTGTTCGGCGGCAGCCGCCGGGTCCTGTCGACGGCCGGGCTGACCTACGCCGAATACGCCAGGTCCGGCTTCTTCGAGCTCGTCACGGTCAGCGTCTTCGTGCTCGGGATCGTGGCGGCGGCGGCGATCCTGCTCCGGCTGAACGGCCGGCGCGACCGGTGGCTCCTCGCGGTGCTGCTCGGACTGCTGTGCGGGTTCACCCTGGTCATCCTGGCCTCGGCGCTGCACCGCCTCGGCCTGTACACCGACGCGTACGGACTGTCCCGGCTGCGCGCCTCGGTCGGGGCGACGATCTGGTGGCTCGCCGCCGTGTTCGTGCTGGTCCTGGTGGCGGGAGCGGTACGGCTCACGCACCGGGAGACGGCGTGGTTCTTCCGGTCGCTGGTGCTGGTCACGGGGGTGGGGCTGCTGGTGTTCGCGGCGTGGGATCCGGATGTCCAGGTCGCCGAGACGCAGCTCGCCGTGCGCGGGATCGAGCGCCTGGACCACAACTATCTCGGCGACCTGGGGGCGGAAGCCGTACCGACCCTCGACCGCCTGCCGGAGCCCGCCCGCAGCTGCGTGCTGCGTGACGTGGTCGCGGTGAACCACCTCAACGAGCCGGACGCCTGGAACGGCTGGAACCTGGCCCGCGAGCGGGCCCGAGACGTGCTCGCCCTGCGCCCCGTGCTCCCCACGGCCGAATGCCCGGGTTCCACCCGGATCCCCGGGCCGAATGACTGAGGCACGGCTCGGGAACCCGCCTGTCGCGTCGGAGGGGCGCGTGTTGGTTGAATCGGACAGGTGACTTTCGATGTGCTGATCAGTGGTGGCTGGGTTGTCGACGGGACGGGAGCGCCCGCCTTCCGGGCGGACGTCGGCGTCGCGGGCGGGCGTGTGCGGGCCCTGATGCCGGGCGCCGGGCGGCCGGCCTCGGCGGAGGTCGCCGCTGTCATCGACGCCACGGGGAGGTATGTCCTGCCGGGCCTGGTCGACTGCCACGCGCACGGCGACGCGGTCGTCTTCGACAAGGAGATACAGCTCGCGGCGCTGCGGCAGGGGGTGACCACGTTCATCCTCGGCCAGGACGGGCTGTCCTTCGCGCCTGCGACGTCCCAGGCCGCCTTCGACTACGCGAGCCGCTCTTTCGCGGCCATCAACGGCTCGCACCCCTCGATCGACGGCCCGGTCGGCGTGGCCGAGCTGCTGGCGGGCTACGACCGGACGACCGCGTTGAACACGGCCTACCTGGTGCCCCACGGCACGATCCGGTTCGACGTCATGGGCCCGGCGGAGCGCGCCGCCGACGCAGGCGAGCTGCGCGCCATGCGGCAGCGCGTCGAGCGCGGGCTCTCCGAGGGAGCCGTGGGCCTGTCGTCCGGCCTGGAATACGCTCCGGGGCGGTACGCGGACGCCGCCGAGCTGGCTCATCTCTGCGAGCCGCTCGGCGCCCTGCCGTACGTGACTCACATGCGCGGCTACGGGGCCTCGGCGCCGACGGGGATGGCCGAGGTCGTGGAGATCGCCCGGCGCTCGCGCGCCGCTGTGCACGTGTCGCACTATCACGGGCCGGCGGGGACACTGCTGCCACTGCTCGACGGCGCCCGGCGGCAGGATGTGGACGTCAGCTTCGACACCTATCCCTACCTGCGGAGCAGCACCATCCTCGCGATGGTGACGCTGCCCGCGTGGGTCCCGGTAGCCGACACGGACCGCGCCCTGTCCATGCTGGAGTCGGAGCGGGCGCGGCTGGCGGGCGAATGGGCCTCGTGGGGGGAGCTGTGGCCCAGGATCACCCTGTCGCACGCTCCGGGACTGGAGTGGGCGGAGGGGATGACCCTCCCGGCCGCCGCGGCCAAGGAGCGGATGGAGCCGGCCGACTTCTGCCGGATGCTGCTGATCGAGACCCGGCTGGAGGCGGGCTGCGTCATGGCCCGCCCCGACGAGGGACCGGCGGGGGAGGAGTCCGTTCGCGCGATCCTCCGGGACCCCGGCCACACCGGCGGCTCGGACGGCATCTACGTGGGCGGCCACCCCCACCCCCGGGGGTTCGGCGCCTTCGCCCGCTTCCTCGGACGGCATGTCCGCGAGCTCGGCGACCTCACCTGGGAGCAGGCCTCCGTCCACCTGGCGTCGCACCCCTCCCGCCGCTTCAGGCTGCCCGACCGCGGTCTCGTACGGCAGGGCCAGGCGGCCGACCTGATCGTCGTGGACCCGCTGACGGTGTCCGACACGGCGACCTACGACGATCCGCGGTCGGTCGCCGTGGGGATCGACGATGTGCTGGTCTCCGGCGTGCCCGTGCTCCGTGACGGCAGGCTGACCGGAGCCACCCCCGGCCGAGCCCTGCGTCCCGTGTGACCCGTCCCGGTTGAGAGGTTCACCCCGGTTGGGAGGTTCAAAGGTCGCGGTGGACGGAGCACATCGGTGTGCCGCCGGGCAGGCGATGGCGCCACCGGGCCACCACGGCGTAGAGCGGCGCGGCGATCCAGGAGACGGGGGGAGTGGACAGGCCGCGTCCGAGCAGGCGCCACCGGTCTGAAGGCTGCCACCTGAGCAGCGCGGCGAACGCCTCCGCGCCCCCCACCGGGGGCCGGCCGGGCTCGACCCACCACGCCGCCCGGGTCACCTGCTCCCGCGTGAGCCCGTGCGCGTCGAGGTCGATGGCCTGCCACGCCCGGCTCTCCGGCCACTCCGGGACGGTACGGCGAAGCAGGCGGAGCGACCGCATGCAGAAGCCGCAGTCACCGTCGTAGACGAGAACGGGAGCGGACATCGGGGGTTCCTTCCCGCGGCGGCTCATGCCGGTGCCCCGGGCGGTTCCGCGAACCGGCATGAGCCGCCGTCCTGTGTCTGTCATCGGGATCAACGGTCGGTCATCGGGGGGACGTCGCCAGGCGGGCACGGCGGGCGGGGGCCGTCGCTCGCGCGCCCTGCCGCACCACGGCGCCCAGCCAGGCCGGCATCCGGATCGGCGTGTCGACCGGGCGCAGGTGCAGCACCAGGCAGCCGAGCATGGCGAACATGAAGCTCCCCAGGCCCATGAGCACCCCGATCGAGACGTGGAAGGCGATACCGGCGGCCAGGAGGTACGGCCGGACCGGCCGGCGGGCGATCATTCCGAGCGCGAGGGAGAACTCGATGGCGAGCGGCCCCCACGTCATGGCCGTGACGCCGACCGGGTTCATCAGAATGGGGGTGAGCCATGGCTTGGCCCAGGTCGGCATGCCGAAGAACGGGTCGGTGAGCCAATACCACAGGCCCGTGCCGTCGGCCCACTCGGCGTGGCTGAGCTTGGCCACGGAGGCCTGGAGGTAGAGCCCGGCCACCTGCAGGCGGATCACGAAGAACGTCGTCCAGGCGACGAGCGACCGGACGGGACGGTCCGCGACGTCAACGGGCGCCTCCCAGTGCCACCTGCGCCCGTCCAGCAGCGCGACCGGAAGCAGCAGCAGGGTGATGACGGAGCTGATCTGGTCTCCGCCGTCGGGGATGACGGCCGACGCCATGAGGCTCACCGTGACCCACCAGTGCGGCAGCGCCGTGAAGCGCGGGCGCCATCCGCTGGCCACGACCAGCAGCACACCGATCGACACGAAACGGGCGATCTCCAGCCGGCCGTCGGGGACGACGCAGTAGAGGCTGAACCTGGCGATGCCCTGGCAGTTGGGGTACGTGCTCACGCCCTGAGCGGGCCGGAAGAGCGACGACGTGTGGCTGAAGACGAGCGTGCCCAGCGTGCCGAGCGCCACGAGGGTGCGCGCCAGGCCGTACACGTTGGTCCAGGGGGAGACCCGCGCGATGCGCGCGGCGGCCTGGCCGGCTTTCGTCAGCATGTGACCTCGATTCTGGCGACTTTGGCGGGCATGACGGTCGTGCTGCCGGCCCAGGCCCACGGCAGGGGCTCACGCTGGACCAGGCCGATCGATCCGCAGTGGATGGGGTCGGGGGAGGAGTTGTGCAGGGTCAGGACGCTGGGAACGCGATCGAGGCAGGCGGAGACGTCGGCGCCTCGGCACGGCGTCCATTTGTCGCGGGGGACGGCGGTCTGGAGGATGCCCAGCTCGACGCCCTGCGCGCGGGACCGCCGGTTGAATCCGAGCACGTTGCGCAGCTCGGAGTGGGGGGTCAGCTTGGCGTCGAGCCAGACCTTCCTTCCCGGCGGCCCTCCCGGCGGCCCCTCCGACAGCCGCCATACGCCGATCTGCGGATCGCGTGGCGACTTGGTGAAGAACGCCCAGCCCTGCGGGGCGATGGCCGTGACGCTCAATCGGAGCTGTTCCTGCCCGGGAAGCCGCAGGGCGTTGCTCGGCAACTGGGTGTCCACCACATAGAAGATCAGTGAGCCCCAGAAAGCGATCATGGCGACGAGCGTCCAGCCGAGGCGCCTGGTCACAGTGCTCGCGGCCGGGGTCTCACCATCGGTGTCAACGGCCACAGCGGTCTCGGCGGTTGCCGTGATTTGAGTCATTCAATTCTCCGTGGAATCGGGTTCTCCGTGGATTCGCAGCGCCCCGCTCGGGCCCGGCGACGGCGCGAGCCGGCTCCGGGACCGAGCGGAGACTGAAGGGAGGCCGGGGTGACTAGGCGGCGAGCCGCTCGGCGATGAGGTCCACGAAGCGCTCACGGTCGAGCCTGGCCATGTCGCCGTTAACGATCGAGTCGGTGAAGTTCGCCACCTTGTAGACGTTGCTTTCCCGCCAGGCGTTGTAGATCTTGTAGACGTTGACCACCTCGTAGGCGTTGCCCAGGTAGATGGCGATGACGAAGACGCCCCACCCGAACGCCTGCTCGGTGGGCGGAGGCCCCGGCCGGAGCCCGAAGCCGTCCTCCAGCACCCGGCGGGTGATCTCCTGCGCGTTCGTGAAGGCCTGGTCGATCCGGACTCGGTCTCCGCTGGTCATGTCGGCGCCGAAGGTGGTGAGGAACTCCCGGTCCTTGGCGTTGATCGAGGCGATGACGTCGTCGGCGAACCGAGCCTGCTCTTCGGTCACGTCGGCGACCGGGCGGCGGAACTCGGGGAACAGGTCGGCCACCGGGCCGATTCCGAGGATCAGCCCCTGATAGATCGTTTCGCCGTCGTAGATCGACACCGCGCTCGCGGCCTCGGCCACGGTCGCCGAACGGCCCGGCCCGGCAAGAGTGGCGGCCTGGACCGGAACGGCTACGGCCGTGAGCGCCGCCGCCGCGACGAGAGCGGTCGCCAGCAATTTGGATGTCCGCATTTACTTCCCCTTCATTGGACGTGGGAACGACAAGTGAGATCCGAACGGATCCGTGAGCTGGAGGTCGGCGGCCGAGCAGGCTTTCCGGCCCCGATCGCTGAATTGCGCCGATCGGGGCGATCCTGTTCCGGCTGCCTCCCTCCATTGGCTGCTGTGCTGCCGGGACAAACGATGGCAAGGGCCACTGATCAGGGACTTGGGACCGGATTGGCTGCCACTTAGGTGTGACTGGGAGACCACCGTCGTCGCTGGTCGCGCATTCGACGCCTGCATGCCGGCCGGCCGGCAATTCATATTCGGTGGCGCTTATATGAATGTATTCGGCTGGGCGTTATAGGACGGCGCAAAGGGGTGGCGGGCAATCGCGGGCGGCACCGGGGGACTCCGGCGGCTAACGGGTCCAGTACGATCCAGCGAGGCGGTCTATACCGGGGCGAGATTTTCGTGGGTGACGGCTCAACCGAGTGACGGCTCCGGGTGATCGCCACATCCGGCTGGAACCGGCGACGGCTTCACCCGGTAACGATCACGGGTGTGACGGCTTCACCGGGGAGATGGGGGGCGTGGACATGGCGGAACGCCTTCGGATTCCCGAGGTCGTGATCGACTGGCGTGCTCGGGGATTCCTGGAGCCCGGGTTCCTGGAGCCCGGGTTCCTGGAGTCCGGGGGTCCGGTCTCCGGGGCGGACTTCGCGGCCGCCCGTCACTCCCTCTTCGACGGCTCGTTCACCTGGCCGATCATGGTGGCGAAGCGGGCGGAGCTGGAGCACAACGTCGCCACGCTGGCGCGCTTCACCCGCGACCACGGGCTGGCCTTCGCGCCGCACGGCAAGACGACGATGTCCCCTGAGCTCTTCCAGGCGCAGCTCGACGCCGGGGCGTGGGGCATCAGCGCCGCGACCGCCGGCCAGGCGCTGGTCTACCGCGAGCTCGGCGTCCCGCGCGTGCTGCTCGCCAACGAGATCTTGGACGCCGGAGCGCTTCGCCGGCTGGCGGGCGAGCTGGACGGCTTCGAGTTCCTCTGCTTCGTCGACTCCGTGGAAGGCGTCCGGGCCCTGGACGAGGCGGCGAGCGGGACGCCGTTCCGCGTGCTGGTCGAGCTGGGGCACGCCGGCGGCCGGACCGGCTGCCGCGGCCTCGCCGAGCTGCTGAAGGTGGCCGACGCCGTCCGGGCCTCCTCCGGCGTACGGCTGGCCGGGGCGGCCTGTTACGAGGGCACTCAGCCCGGCGCGGACGAGGTCCGGGCGTTTCTGCGCGAGTTCCGGGAGGCGGCCCACGCGGTCGCCCCGCTCGTCGACGGCCAGATGGTGCTCTCCGCGGGCGGGAGCGCCTGGTTCGACCTGGTGGCCGAGGAACTGGCGGATCTGGCGGGGCCACAGGCCGAGACCGGCCTGGACGCTCTCGTGATCCTGCGGAGCGGCGCCTACATCGCCCACGACGACGGCTTCTATCGGGAGCGCACGCCGTACAACCGCCTGGAGGGCGAGCTTCGGCCGGCGCTGGAGGTCTGGGCGCAGGTGCTCTCGGTCCCGGAGCCCGGCCTCATCCTCGTTGGCATGGGCAAGCGTGACGTTCCGTACGACCTGGAGATGCCGTTCCCCCGTGCGGTACGGCGCGGCCCGGAGGGGGCGGCCGTGCCGCTCGACGGGGTGACGGTCGCGAAGGTCCAGGACCAGCACGCGTACCTCACGGGAGACGGGCTGCGGCCGGGCGACCTGGTGTCGTTCGGCATCTCGCATCCGTGCACGGCCTTCGACAAATGGCGGATCATGCCAGTGGTCGACGACGACTATGTCGTGATTGATTTGATCAGCACTTATTTCTAGGCACGTTATTTCGTGGCAACGCTATTTCTGGGAGTGAACATGGGCGGCAAGCAGGAGATCAAGACCACCTCGGGCGCGCAGCCGGTCGCGGCGTACTCGCAGGGGCTGGTCGTGGGGGACTTCGTCTACACCTCGGGCATGGGCCCGCTGGACCCGGTGACCGGCGAGGTCGTCGGCGACGACGTGGCGGCCCAGACCCACCAGACCCTGCGGAACCTCGGGGCGGTCCTGGAGGCCCAGGGCCTGACCTTCGACGACGTGGTGAAGGCGACCGTCCACCTGCAGAACCTGAAGGACGACTTCGCGGCCTACAACGAGGTCTACAAGTCCTACTTCACCGAGCCGTATCCGGTCCGGACCACGGTCGGCTCGGACCTGATGAACATCCTCGTCGAGATCGACTTCGTGGCCTACAAGGGTCACTGACGATGGACAGCGCCCTTTACGCCTTCGTTGAGGACTTCCGCGGCGAGGGCGTGGACAAAGTCCTGGACCGCGTCTCGGCGTACGGCGTGCGGGGCGTGACCATCGCCGCCACCTCCCACCAGGCGAGGGACGTGACGCCGCACGGCTCGTCCCGGCTCACGTTCCGGCGCGACGGGGTGCACTTCGTCCCGCCGGAGGACGTCTTCGCCGGGGTGCGGCTGGCGCCCCCGGTGCAGGAGGGAGCGGAGGAGGAGCCGGTCGCCGAGATCCGCCGGGCGTGCGCCGGCCGGGGGCTGAAGCTCCATGCCCGGGCGGTGTTCCTGCACAACACCACCGTCGGCCTGGCCAACCTCGATGTCACCGTGCAGAACTGCTTCGGCGACCGGGGCTCCCCGGCCGACCTGTGCCCGTCGCACCCCGACGTCCGGGCGTACGCGGTGGCGCTGGCGCGCGCCGTCGCACGGCAGGGCGCGGACAGCGTGGTGGCCGAATCGCTGCATTTCGGGGCGTTTGCGCACGGCTACCACCACGAGCGCTGTTTCGTGGCCCTCGGCCCGATGGACGCCTTCCTGTTCGGCCTGTGCTTCTGCGGCCACTGCATGCGGCGGGCGGCCGACCTCGGGGTGAACGCCGACGTCGCGAGGGAGGAGGGCGCCCGGATCGTCTCGGGCGTCCTGGACGGCGACCCGCCGGCCCAGGGCGAGGTGACCCGTGCGGCTCTCACGGCCTACGCCGGGCCCGAGGTGGTGGCCTACGCGCGGGCCCGCTCGGAGAGCGTCACGTCGCTGGTGGGCGAGGTGTCGTCCGCGGTGACGGCCGAGGGGTCGATGCTGACGTTCATGGACGCCACCGGGGCGTGGAAGGGCTACGCGGACGGCCTGCCGCCCGCCGGGCTCGCCGCGCACGACGCCTGGCAGCTCGGCGTGGACCTGGTCGCCCTCGGCGACCTCGTGCCGTCGTTCGCGGTGCCGGCCTACGCCAGGGACGCGGCCCGGGTCGCCGACGACGTGGCGGCCTACCAGCGGTCGGTCGGCAAGGACAGGGAGCTGCGCGCCGTCCTGCGGCCGGGCCTGCCGGACACCGACTCCGAGGACCGGCTGGCCGCCAAGGTCCGCGCCGCCAGGGCGGCCGGAGCCCAGGCCGTCGACTTCTACGCCTACGGCCTGGCCCCCTTCGACGTGCTCAACCGCATCCCCGCGGCCCTGCGTTAGCGGGGTCGGCAGGGGTCAGCAGGGGTCAGCGGGACTGAGTCGCGCTCAGGCGGACTCGCGGACGACCAGCTCGGTGGGGAGGATCACGGGGCTGGCCGGGCCTCCCTGGAACAGGCCGAGCAGCAAGCGGACCATCGCGCCGGCCTGCTGGATGATCGGGTGCCTGACCGTGGTGAGCGGGGGCTCGGTGTAGCGGGCGGCCTCGATGTCGTCGAACCCGACCACCGCCACGTCGTCCGGGACCCGCCGCCCGGCCTGCCGCAGCGACTGGAGCGCGCCGATCGCCATGAGGTCGTTGCCGGCGAACACGGCGTCGAGGCCGGGGTCGTCCTCCAGCAGTTGCCGCATGGCGGTCGCGCCCGATTCGCGGGTGAAGTCGCTGACGGCGACGATCGAGCGGCGGTCCGAGTCGCGCAGCGCGTTGCGGTATCCGGCCAGCCGGTCCTGACCCGCGATCATGTCCTGCGGCCCGGCGATCGTCGCGATGCGGCGGCGTCCCCGGCCGAGCAGGTGCCGCACCGCCTTCTCCGCGCCCCCCACGTTGTCGTTGTCGACGTACGGCAGGGCCACGGGCACGGCCGGCCTGCCGTACGAGACGACGGGGACGCCCATGCGGGCGATGGCGGCGGGCAGCGGGTCGGCGCCGTGCATCGAGATCAGCATGACGCCGTCGACGTGCCCGCTGGCGATGTAGCGCTCGATCCTGGCGTGGCTCTTGGGGGAGCCGGCCAGCATCAGCACGACCTGCTTGTCGGCGGCCTCCAGCTCCATGCTGGCCGAGCGGATGACCGTCGAGAACATCGGGTCGTCGGAGAAGACCCTGGTCGGCGGCTCCGAGACGACCAGGGCGATCGAGTCGGTCCGCTGGGTGACCAGGCTGCGCGCCGCCGAGTTGGGGACGTACCCCAGCTCGTCGACGGCGCGCATCACGGCGTCCCTGATCTGCGGAGTGACCGTGACCTGGCCGTTGACGACCCGGGAGACGGTCGCGCGGGACACCCCGGCCCGCGCGGCGACCGCCTCCAGAGTGGGTCGTTTCATGCGTCCCCCTGTAGACCGTTGCGCCTGATGACTTCGCGATACCACAGGGCGCTGTCCTTGGGAATGCGCCGCTGCGTCTCGAATTCGATGTACACGATCCCGAACCTCTTGTGGGAACCGTAGGCCCACTCGAAGTTGTCCAGGAGCGACCATACGAGATAACCCCGTAGGTCCGCACCGGCGTTGATCGCGGCGTGCGAGGCGCGCAGGTGGCCGTCGAGGTACGCGAGCCGGTCGGCGTCGGCAAGAATGTCGGGGCCATCGCGAACGGCGACTGGCTGCGGTTCGACAACGTCAGGTTCGGCACCACCGCGGGCGCGCAGTTCAAGGCGAGGGTCGCGTCCGGAGCGACGGGCGGCGTCAGCGGCCTCGTGGAGGTCAGGCTGGACAGCCGCGCCAACGCTCCCATCGGCGGCTTCGCCATCGGCAACACCGGCGGATGGCAGAGCTGGCAGACCGTCCCGGCCAACATCACAGGCGTCACCGGGACGCACACCGTCTACCTCACCTTCACGAGCGGCCAGCCCGCCGACTTCGTGAACCTCAACTGGTTCACCTTCTCGACGAGCTAGCCGACGCGGGGCCCGTGGGAGACGATGGCGGGAATACCTCTTCTCCGCCATCGTCTCCGGTCACCCCGGACCCACAGACGCGGCCTGCGCGGGGACGTTTCCTGGACCTTTTCGTCCCCGCGCAGGTCGCCCCATCGCCCCGTGCTTTTACGCGGCGGAGGTCGAGCCGTCGCCCGATCCAGGTACGGCACCGCCGTACCTGGAATGGGGCGCTTACCCGGTGGGCGGGATGGTCTCCGGAGACACCGTCTCGCTCGGCACGGGCGATGCCGGCGGCACGCCGGTCGTCTCCGGGCTCGGCGGCGGGACCACGGCCGTCGGCGCGGTGGCCTCCGGGCTCGGCGGCACCACGGTCGCGGTGGCCGTGGGCGACGCCGTCTCCGGAGCGTGAGCGGCCCACGGAGGCCACGGAGGCCGGCTCAGGTCCGTGATGACGACCGCCGCGGCCGAGCTGCCCTGGCCGGTGCTGATCACCCAGACGGTGTCGCCGGACTTCACCCCTGTCAGCCCCTCACGCCCGGCGCTGACCCGGGTGTTGTCGCCGATGGTGTACGTGCGCGCGAAGCCGTCCTCGCTCCTGACCGAGATCGAGGTCTGCTCGATCGAGGTGACCAGTCCGGTCTGCGTCGTGACGGTCTGGTAGCCGCCGTCAGTCCGGACCACCAGCTGGCCGTGGAGCGCGCCGAACGGCCCCTGGAGCGGCCGCGTGCTGGTCGGGCTCGGCGAGGGCGGGCCCGGAGGCACGGCCGGTGGGCTCGCGGTTTCAGCCGGCGGGCTCACCTCCGGGGCGGGCGGACTCGGGACCCCGGGAGCCGTCACCGTCTCCGTAGGAACCGGAGTGGGCTGGCCCTGTCCGCTGACCTGACCGGCCGAGGTGCCCGCGACGGCCACCCCGGCGCCTGTGGCCACCACCACCGCTGTGGCGACTCCGAGAAGAAGCCGGCGTGGAGCCCGCCGTCCTGGCGGCTCGTCGCGCGGGAACTCGGGTGGACTGAATTCGGGATCAGGCATCGGAATGCTCCCTCCAGTGGTCGCTGGTGCGTGGCTCAAACGCCACGGGCTTATGCGTTTCGTACGCATTTGGAGGTGTTCTGAAGTCACGGTCGCGAACGGGCGCGATCTCGTTGGCCTGGTGTCCGGAACCGCGACGGTCCGCCACCGGCGAGGCCGCCTTCCGGGGGCTTTCCCGGCCGGTCCGGCCCTGTGAAGTGTCGTGGTCCGCAGTCAGCCGCCGCGATGAGCTGGTCGGCGTGCTCTCGGATCCCTTCGCGGCCCTACCCCTTCGAGCACTGCGCTCACCGCCCTGTCGGTAAAGTCCTCATCCAGGGCCGATTGCCGGAACACGACCCGCAACCAGACGGCGCCTGCGAGCAGATCGACGACCGGCACACCCTCGATGGTGAGGCCCCTCGTACCCCTTCTCGGCGACCAGTTCGAGGGTCGCGTCGAGGATGTCCTGCTTCTTGCGCGGCCAACCGCCTGAGCCTGTACGGCTTTCGCAGGGCACTGCCGGGACCGGCGGGGAAGGCGTTCGCCGCGGGCGGGGTGGGGGCAAGATCGTTCCCGCGCGAGCCGTACACGACTGTGAAGGGCCGGTTCGCGCGCGGCCGACCCGGGCTTCATGACGCCGGGGCGGTCCCCTTGGCGAGGTCGCGGACGACCTCGATCAGCTCGGCCGGGTCGAAGGGCTTGGTGAGGTACGCGTCGACCCCGATGCCGAGGCCGCGCCGCCTGTCGTCCTCCTGGGCCCGAGCCGTGATCAGCACGACCTTGATGTGGCTGGTGCTCTGGTCCGTTCTCAACCTGGTGGCCGTCTCCCAGCCGTCCAGGCGCGGCATCATCACGTCCAGGGTGATCACATCCGGATCCACGTCATGAACGCGATCAAGGCAGTCCTGCCCGTCGAACGCGGTCTCCACCTCGAACCCTTCCAAGGTCAGGTTGACCGCGATGAGTTGCCGGATGACCTCGTCGTCATCCACGACCAGCACGCGTCCCATAAGCTCGCTCACGGCCGCCAAGCTAGCCCCTGAACCGGGGTTCACGGTGGGGTTTTGGACATCTGTATTTGGATCGGTCCCCCAGCCGTCATATCGTGGTGACAAGCGCCCTCCAAGTGCTGGTAGCCTTGTCACTCGTTGAGCCCCCTTAGCTCAGGGGATAGAGCACCGGCCTCCGGAGCCGGGAGCGCAAGTTCGAATCTTGCAGGGGGCACACACTCTTGATCAGCGGAAACACCCGCTGACCAGGACGAACGACACAGAAACGGGCGGGTCTCCAGTCTCACGGAGTCCCGCCCGTTCTCATTGACGCTCGCTGGTTGTGGACCAGTCGTGGACCAGCTCTCACGGGTCAACGGCCTCTATCCGGCGGTTGTTCTGCTCCTGGCGGCCATCGAGGCACTTGGGTCGTAGGGGCGGCTGGGCCACCTGCTGAGGGGTGAAGGCAAAGCGGCGTGCCTCCTCCCGCGCTCGGGAGCAGGTGGAAGCGCCGCGGACATTGGCAGCTTCAGAACCAGGCATCGCGATGCGGGGGGACGGGGACAAATCCTGGCCCGCACGTTCCACCGTGTATCAGTTCCGCTCCTCGCGCATACAAAGGTTCGCTTCCTCATGATGCCCCTTTGTCGCTGGGAATCCGAGACTTTGCCCTGTCGTCCCGCCGCTCAAGCGGGTCTGCCGGGGCGAGCTGTGAACGCGGCAGAGCAGTGGAGAAGGCGCACGCCGCGGCGGACGCTTCGCCCGACGTCCAGTTGATCGATTGGCGACGTTGTACGGCCGGACGTGACGTCGAAAAGCGTAAACCAAGTGTCACTTGGTGATCGTCGTTGCATGAAGGGCTGGATCGATCACCTGCATACGGTGGCTCCCGGTATTTATCCGCATTCCGGCTGCGTGAGGATTTCTACGCAGATCTCCCCAGGAATCGCTTCTAGCGTGTCCGTCGAATCGTTGTCCTCTAACAATCGAGAAGGAAGTTTCGATGGTTCGAAGAAGCTCAGGCCTGTTTCGGGCGCTGGCCGCGGTCACGATAGCCGGGACGTGCTTGTTCACCCCCGGCACGGCCCAGGCGGCCCAATCGCACATACTCCCAGTCGATATGCAGACGCAGGAGCAGAGCAAGTGGTGCTGGTCGGCGGCCGGCAGCATGATCGCCGCATATCACGGCGTGAAGATCTCTCAGAACGATTTCTGCAACCTGGCGAAGGACAAGATCAGCCTGTTCACCTGCCCGAACGAGGCAGGGAGCGCGAAGCTGGTGGCCCACGCTCTGGACAAACTCTCGTTCTATTCGCCGGGCGACGACATTCACGACTCGCTCACGTATCACGGGGTTCAGACGCAGATCAATGCCAAGCGGCCCTTCTACGTCGGGATCAGCTGGGCCTCCGGGGGCGGGCACGCTCTCGTGGCCTACGGATACGACACCCGTTATCTCGGTGGCCTGGTCTACTACATCAACCCCAAGGCCTCCGGGGCGCGGCGGCACGTACGGTCCTACACCGGTCTGGTGAGCAACAGCTCCTTCACCTGGACCCGGACACTGAACAACATCATGAGGTCGATATGAGACGGGCAGCCACCCGGGCGGCGGTGGCCGCCGCGTTCGGAATATTCGTGATTCTCGGCGGAGCGGCGTCGGCCTCGGCAGACGGTTCGTCACTGCTGTCGGGGCAGCCCACCGCCGCCGACCTGCAGAACGCTCACTCCGTCGCCGCGTCGGCCACGACGCAGGATCAGCTCGCGAACGTGCAGTTCACGAGCACGGAGCCCGGCACCGGCGACTCCTCGCCGGGCGTCTCGGTCAGCGAGAAGACCATCCCGGTGTTCGAGCTCACCGCGGACTTCGTCCGAGGGACGACCGGCGCTCCCGCAGGGGACCTCGCCTACGTGGCGGTGCCGGCCCAGGCCGGCGACGGCACCCAGGTCACGATCGGGATGACCTATGAGGGTGACTCCTGGCGGGTGGACGACATCGCCGCCGGTCTGGACGAGCAGACCGCGGCGAGCATGCTGCCGGAGGGGACCTCTCTGCTGCACGAGCCGCAGATCGATGCCTGGTATGCCGTCTCCGACAAGGAGATCCGCCTGCTGAACACATCGGGGTCTGACACCGCGCCTACGGTGTACAGCGTCGAGGGTTACCAGCGGCTGGTCGCCTCGCGCTACGGCGACAAACTGCCGGGTTCGGACTACGACAAGGAGGGCCTGGTAGGCGGCTTCGGTTCGGGCGGGGCCGGTGCGGTCTCGCAGTTGACGACCGGCTCGGCGACCGGCTCGGCGACCGGGCCGGACTTCCACGCCGTGCCACTCGGGATCGGTGCCGTGCTGGCGGCCGGGGCGCTGGCCCTGGCGATCCGCGGCTTCCGGAGACAGCGGCGCTGAAGCCAGGCGGGCGGGCCGTCAAGGGAGCACGGCTCGCCCGCCAAACCCGGCCGGCGGTTGTCAGCGCTCGGTGTGCGGCTCGCGCTCCCCGGCATCGACGCGCTCCCCGGCGCCGATGGCAGCATGCTTCTCCTCGTGGGCTTCCTTGTGGGCTTCCTTGTGGGCTTCGTCGAGCGGGACGTGGTCCGTGCCGTACGTCCGGCTCATCCTGGCGCGGAGCCTGCCGAGGACAGTACGGGCGAGCTTTGGGGGAATGCCCCCGCTGTCCACCCCGCTCTCGATGACGGGGATCTCGGCCTTGCCGCGGATGTGTTCGGCGATGTCCTCCGCCGCCGGTGTGTGGACCTCGATGTACTCGCCGCTCGGCATCCGCCTGATGACGCCCGACTCCACACCGTGCGACAGCACCTCGGCATCCCTGTGCTGGAGGCCGATGCAGATCTGGTACGCGATGAGGTAGGCGAGCGCCGGACCGATGAAGATCGCGAATCGGCCGAAGATCGTCGTCTCGTACAGGCCGACATGGAAGAAGGCCGAGATCTCGTCGTTCGCGCCCAGCAGCCACAGGATGCCGTAAAACGTGATGCCCGCCACGCCGATCGCGGTGCGGTGTGGGTTGTTACGCGGCCGGTCGCACAGGTGGTGCTCACGGCGGTCACCGGTGATCCACCGCTCGGCGAACGGGTAGATCGCCAGGCCCGTCATGAGGATGCCCAACGGCACCAGCGCCGGGATCAGCACGCTCAGCGGAATCGTGTGGCCCAGCACATTGATCTCCCAGGCGGGCATCAGGCGCAGCGCCCCCTCCAGGAAGCCCATGTAGAAGTCGGGCTGGGACCCGGCCGAGATGTCCGCCGGCGTGTACGGCCCGAACAGCCAGATCGGGTTGATCTCAGCCAAGGTCCCCAGCAAGGCGAGGACGGCGAACGTGAACAGGAAGAACGCACCCGACTTGGCCATGAACGCCGGGTAGAACGGCCCGCCCACCACGTTGGTCTCGGTGCGGCCCGGGCCCGGCATCTGCGTGTGCTTCTGCACCCACATGAGGATCAGGTGCGCGGAGATCAAAGCCAGCAGGAGGCCCGGGATCAGGAGGATGTGGATCGTGAAGAACCGCGAGATCACCTCCTGCCCGGGATATTCGCCGCCGAACAGGAAGAACGACATGTACGTGCCCACCACCGGGATCCCGAGCATGACGCCCTGGGTGATCCGCAGACCGGCGCCGGAGAGCAGGTCGTCGGGCAGGGAGTAACCGGTCAGGCCCTCCACCAGCGCCAGCGTGAAAAGGGTGAGGCCGATGAGCCAGTTGAGCTCTCGCGGCTTGCGATAGGCCCCGGTGAAGAACACGCGGAGCATGTGGACCATGATTCCGGCCACGAACAACAGCGCCGCCCAGTGGTGGATCTGCCGGATCAGCAGACCGCCCCGCACGTCGAAGCTGATATGGAGGGCAGAGGCGTACGCCTCGGACATCCTCACGCCGACCAGCGGCTGGTAGGAGCCCGAGTAGGCGACCTCGCCCATGCTGGGCTTGAACCAGAACGTCAGGAACGTGCCGGTCAGCAGCAGGATGATGAACGAGTAGAGCGCGATCTCGCCCAGCAGGAACGACCAGTGGTCCGGGAAGATCTTCCTCAGGTTGCGCTTGAGGAAGCTTCCCGCGCCGAGGCGATCGTCAACGAATGTGGCGACCCCGGCGATGACTTTCGGGGGAGCCTTCATAGTGCCCTTCCTCAAGATCGGACGGGGCGGCATCGTCAGCGCGATCGCGCCCCAAACGCACCGAACACACCACGCCAATCACACGCCAATCACCACGCCAATCACGACCGTGAAAGCAATGGCCCCGCAAGGCGGCGATCACCACGCACTCGCCGATACTTGGGCCGAAGTGGCGGACGCCGTACCGGCGTGAAATCACCGAAGGCCTGTGGTGCACTGGCCGTGGCCGGTTAGGCGAGCCTGACGGGCGTTCCTCGGCCGGCAGATGGAATCCGGCCGACCGGCGCCCTTTTCAGTTCTCTCCCGCCAATCTACCCGGCGACGTCGCTTCCAGCTCTATCACGGCTCCTCTGATATCGCCTGCTCCGCCGCCTGACGCAAGGCGTCACTCACTTCAACGGCCATGCCCCCGACGCTAAGCCGTAGGTCACAGGTATTACCACCCGCCTGCTCACCGCCGGCATCCGGACGTTCCTCCGGCCGCTGCGCTGATCTTGGGGCGCAGCCAAAGCGGGGCGCGCCGCCAATGGTCGTTGGCATTTCGCTGGCCGGGGCCGTTCTGGCCGGGCTTGGATATCTGGTGGTAGGCAGCGACGACGCTCCTTAGCTCGGGAACATCCCGCTGCTGACGTTGACGAAAGTGCCGGTTATCGCCGCGGCCCGGTCGGAGGCCAGGAACGCGGCCGTGTCCGCAACCTCCGACAGCCGGGGCGACCGGCGCAGCATTCTCATCTCCGCCAGGCGGTCGAGCAGGCCCTGGAAGGCCACGTCGTCCAGAGCCAGATCGCTGTTGACCGAGGCGAGCTTCTCCGGCGACAGCGTCTCGGGGACCCCGGCCGTCCACAGGCCGACGACGCGGACGCCGTGCGGCCCGACCTCGGCCGCCAGGTTGCGGACGAATGTGTCGGTCGCCGCGTCGGCGGGCCCTGTGCCGCCCATCATGGGGCTTCCGTGGGCGGATCCGCTGTCCAGCGTCAGGATGACGCCGGATCCCCGCTCGATCATGTGGCGTGCCGCCGCCCGCGCGGTGATGAAGTTCGCCGTGATCCCCGTGACGATCGGACGGGTGAAGTCGGCAGTCGTCATGTGGACCAGGGGGATTCCCTGTACGTCCCCGCGCGAGACGAGGTTGAGCGACACGTCGATGCCGCCCGCCCGGGTGGCCACGTCCTGGGCGTGCTCGTCCACGGCGTGTTCGTCGAGGGCATCCAGCACGGCCACCTCCGCGGACCCGCCGGAGGCGGTGATCTCCTCCGCCACCTTGTCGAGGGTCTCGCGGGTGCGGCCGGCCAGGAAGACCCTCGCCCCTTCGCGGGCGAAGGTCCTGGCGACACCGCCGCCTATCGATCCGCCCGCTCCGTAGATGATCGCGTTCTTGTTCTCGAGCATGACGGCTCCTCCGTTGTCGTCGCGGTTCACACGTGTTCTGTTCTTGCTCCACGCGCAGGTTCGATCGTGAAACGCACGAGGCCCGGGAAACTCATCGGTGCTCCGATGCGCGGCGCTTCGATCCACCACGCGGAGGCGGAGCCGTACGGCGCCGGCGGGAGGCAGAAGGTGGCTGGGGGACTGGCTCGTCTACGGCCAGACGACCTTCCCCGACCGTTACCGGCAGGCCGTCGAGAGGACCTCGCTCGATTACCAGACCCTGCGGAACCACGCCTGGGTGGCGAGGAGATGGCAGGTCGCGGCGGACAGGGCCAACCGTGACCTGGTGGACTGGATGAGGTTCGTCCTCGACGAGGCCGCCGGCGGCGTGGCCGGCGACATGGAGCAGCCGAGACGAGGGCGGAAGGGGCCGGCGGGTCTTGCGGGGGCAGGCCCGTCAGGTGCCCTTCCAGCGAAGCGAGGAGGGCGGTGCGGGTTAGCGGTGCCGGCCGCGTGGCACGAGCCGGGTGGTCGGCATGGGCGGAGCCGGGAGCTTGGCGTCTCCGTAGGCGGCCACCGTGCCGAAGCGGCTGCCGGTCATCCATTCCTCGCGCGCCGCGACGATCTCGTCATGGTCGCGGGCGACGAAATTCCACCACATCACGATGCGCTCCTCGAAGGGCTCGCCGCCGAGGAGGAGCACCCGGCCCGGCGCATCGGCGCCCAGCGTGAGTTCGGACCGGCCCGAGCCGAGATACAGCAAGGGGCCCGGCTCCAGGCCGGTCCCGTCGACGTCCACCTTGCCGGTAAGGGTGAGCAGGGCGTATTCGAAATCGGGCCGCAAAGGCAGGCGCACACGCGCGTTCGCGTCCAGGGCCGCCTCCGCGCCGACGAGCGGGGTGTAACAGCGTGCCGCGGACTCGGCTCCGGCCAGCTCTCCCATGAGGACGGTGACGGTGGCGCCGCCGTCCCGGAACACCGGAAGGTCGTTGTGGTGGCTGAACTGTGGGGGGACGTGGCGGTCGGCCCCGGGCAAGGCCACCCACAGCTGCATCCCGTGCACAGTCGGCTCGTTGCCGGTGCCCACCTCGGCATGGGCGATGCCCCGTCCCGCCGTCATCAGATTGAGCTGGCCCGGACGGATCACCTGGTCGCTGCCGATGCTGTCCATGTGCCGGATCTCACCGGAGACGAGCCAGGTCACCGTCTGGAGTTCGGTGTGGGGGTGGGGAGGCAACCGCATGCCGGAAATGCCGGTGACGTCCTGGGGGCCGAAGTGGTCGATGAAACACCACGCGCCCACCATCCGGTGTGCCCGGTTGGGCAGGGTGCGGATGACCGTCATCCCTCGTGCGCCGCCGAGCGCCACCTCGTGGCCGGGGAGTAGCTCCTGCACCGGACGCGTGGAGACAGTCTTCAAGCCCCCGCAGACGAGTTCCTGCGGATCCTGCTCGATGTTGCTCATCCACGCACTCCCGGTCGGGTCGGACACGGCTGCCCCATGGTAGACGAGCGTCGGAGAGCGACCTGACAGAGGTCAGGCCATTCACCTGTGATCGAGCACCAACGGGTGGGCCGGGGAGGGTCCGGAGAACAGTCAGTCTTGCGCCAGTAGTTCGCGGGCCGACTCAACGGGGGCCGGGAGGGTACGGCGCCGGGACAGCGCCCGGGGGAGCCTTCGGAGGGCGTCGCGGAGCGCCTGCAGGCCGACCGGTCCACGCCGGACCATCGTCATGACGGTTCGTGCCACCACCGGCCACGGACGGCGCATGACGGCGGTCAGCATCGCGTTGCGCGCGGCGAGGACCTGCCTGCCATGCGGGTCCCGAGGGGCCGAGGGGTGGTGATGCGCCACCACGTCGCCGGCGTAGGCCAGCCCCCAGCCGGCCGCCGCCAGGTCGAGGGCGAGACGCTCCTCCTCGCCGAAGAAGAACACGACGTCGTCGAAGCCCCCGGCCGCCAGATAGGCCTCGCGGCGCACGACCGCCCCGCAGGCCAGGAAGCCCAGAATGCTCGGGCCGGGCAGATCCGTCTCGGCCGGGAGAGGGGAGCGGGCCATCTCCAGACAGACGGGATCCAGCCGCTCCTCCGGCCCCACGAGCACTCGGGCCGCGAGCACCGCGAGGCGCGGATGGGCGTCGAGGCTGTCGGCCGCCTTGTCCAGTGCCCCGGGCGCCCACCAGGAGTCGTCGTCGGCGAACGCGACGTAGGGGGTCGTCGCCCGCCGCACGCCGACGTTGCGGGCGGGAGCGCCCAGGTTGCGGCCGAGCTCCACCACGTCGACATGCGGGAAGCGCTGCCGTACGAACGCGGCGGTGCCGTCCGTGGAGCCGTTGTCCACCAGGATGACGGGGCAGTCGTGGTGGGCGAGCGAGCGCTCCAGCTCGTCACGCCGGTTCTGGGTGGCCACCACGACCGTGACCCGCCCTTTCGTCCGCGCCGTCATCGCCCCGTCTCCGCCGTGTCGAACCCGAGGATCCTCATCCCCGGGTATCTATCCAAAGTCGCCGCCGTATCCCATAACCTCCGCACGGCCGTACACCGGAATCAGCGTCTAGACATGAAGTTCGCCGGACCAGATGGTCACGGCGTGTCCTGCCAGCTCGACGCGGTCTCCGCGCAGCGTCGTGCGGACGATTCCGCCGCGCTCGGACACCTGCTCACCGACGAGCCGGTCACGCCCGAGCTTCTCCGACCAGTACGGCGAGAGCACGCAGTGAGCCGATCCGGTCACCGGGTCCTCGGGGACTCCGGCCCTCGGAGCGAAGAACCGGGACACGAAGTCGGCGGAGGGGCCGTCGCCGGGGGCGGTGACGACGACACCCCGGGTGTCCACCGCGGCGAGCCGGTCGAAATCAGGAACGGCCGAGCGGACGGCGTCCGCGGACTCGACCTCCACCAGCAGGTCGAACTGGCTGCGCCCCACCCAGACGGGTTTCACGCCCAGGGCCTCCACGAGGCCGTCCGGGGGCGCGGCGGCGGTGGCCCTCTTCGCCGGGAAGTCCATCGCGATGAGCCCGTCGCCGGCCTGGCCGGTGGTGAGGACGCCGCTCTTCGTGGCGAACTCCAGGCGTCCCGAGGCGCCGAGGGAGTAAAGGACATGGGCGGTCGCCAGCGTCGCGTGCCCGCACAGCGCGACCTCGACGGCGGGGGTGAACCAGCGCAGCGAGTGCCGCGGCCCCTCCTCGCCGATCACGAACGCCGTCTCCGAGTGCCGCATCTCGGCGGCGACGGCCTGCATCCAGGCGTCCGTCGCCGGGGCCTCCAGAAGGCACACGGCGGCGGGATTGCCGCGAAAGGCCTGGTCAGTGAACGAATCGACGGTGAAGATGCGCATATTTCCGGATTCTAGGTCGGGCGCCCGCCGGACGAAGGACCGGTCGGCGAGCCTGTCAGGTGGCGTGGCCGAAGACGGCCAACGTGTCCCGGGCGACCTGCAGCTCCTCACGGGGCTTGACCACCAGAACGGGAACACGCGCGCCGGACGGGCTGATGAGCCCGTCGGTGTCGAGGTCGCCGCGGACGGGCGGCTCCAGACCGAGTACCGAGAGCCGGCGGCACACGCCCTCCCGGACCTCGGGCTGGTCCCAGCCGATCTCGCCCGTGAACACGAGCGCGTCGAGATGGTCGAGGTTGGCCGTCGCCGCCGCGATCTCCCGGCTCACCCGGTGGACGTACACGTCGAGCGCGAGTGCCGCCGCCCTCTCCTTGGACGCGACCAGCTCGCGGGTGTCACCGGAAAGCCCGTCCGAGAGCCCGAGCAGGCCGGATCGGTGCTCCAGCCCCTCACGCAGCTCTTCGAGCGAAAGACGGGAGTCCGACAGCAGCCAGAGCAGCATTCCGGGGTCCACGCTGCCCGACCTCTTGCTCATCGGGACGCCCTCCAGCGGAGTGAACCCCATCGAGGTGTCCACGCTGCGGCCTCCCCGGATGGCGCACACCGACGACCCGCCGCCGAGGTGCGTCATCACCAGGTCCATCTCCTCAACGGGCCGGTCGAGCAGCTCCGCCGCCCTCCGGATGGCCCAGGCGTAGGAGAGCCCGTGAAAGCCGTACCGGCGCAGGCCGTACCGCCGCCGCCACTCGGACGGGAGCGGGTAGGTCCTGGCGACCTCGGGCATTCCGGCGTGGAAGGCCGTGTCCGGGCAGAGGACGTGCGGCACCGAGGGCAGCGTGCGCCGCGCGGCCTCGACGAGCGCGAGCGCGGGCGGCACGTGCAGCGGCGCGAGGTCGGCGTACCGGCGCACCGCCTCCAGCACGTCGTCGTCCACGACGGCCGGCGCCAGTACGGCGTCGCCGCCGTGCACGAGCCGGTGGCCGACGAACCCGACCTCCAGCCGGCCATCCCTGGCCAGGAAGTCCGACAGCGTCCGCTCCGCTTCGGCCGGGTCCGGGCTCTGCTCGCTGTGTTCCGTGAGCAGCACCCGGCCGTCGCGGACGAGGTGAAGCTGGAGGCTCGAGGAGCCGGCGTTGACCGTGAGGACCACCGGTGTCATAGCTGTCCGTCTCCCCGCGCCCGGTCGTGCCAAACCGGCCCCGGGAACGGGGGAGGTAGCCCTCCTGCTGGCGGTCCCAGCGGTCGATCTATTCCCGCGCGACTTCGAGAGTGAGCATTGCCGCCTCCTTGTAACTGGCATGTATGCTTTTGTCAGTTACAAACTGAGACGCAAGGGGCGTAACCGGTCAAGTGAATTTCAACAGTCACACAGATTTGGTGGTGGCGGCAGCCGTCGGCCTGGTCAACGCGCTGACCGCTGGGGACGCTCGCGGCCGGCCGTACGTGCCGCCGCAGGGTGGGGAACGGCGGGCGGCCGTCACCGAAGCCCTGAGGATCGGCGGCAGGCGGGCGCGGGAGGAGGTCACCGCGGAGGAGGCCGAGGAGCTCGCCGGGGTCGCGGCCCGGCTGCGCGGTGTCTTCGAGTCGGTGGCGGATGGTGACATCGACGCCGCCGCGAACCAGGTCAACGGGCTTCTCGCCGAGACGTCCGCCCGGCCCCATCTCGACCGGCACGACGGCGAGCCCTGGCACCTGCACTTCCACGGCACGGGCGGGACGCTGGCCGGCAACTGGGCGGCGAGCTGCGCGACGGGCCTGGCCATCGTCATGGGCAGCGAACTGCACGACCGGCTCGGGGTGTGTACGGCTCCGCATTGCGACCGTGTCTACGTGGACATCTCGCGCAACGGCACGCGCCGGTTCTGCTCGACCGCGTGCCAGAACCGGGTGAAGACCGCCGCCTTCCGCGCGCGCAACGCCTGAGCCCGCGCATCGTCCTCGCGGAGCGGGGGCCCCGGCCTGCCGTGCCGTACGGCTGGGCAGGTCAGGGGGAGACGGGCTCGACGTCGGCGACGATGCAGGTGATGTTGTCGGGGCCGCCGCCCTCGTTGGCCAGTGCGATGAGGTGGCGGACCGCCTCCTCGGGGTCCGCGATGGTGGTCAGCGCGTGATGCAGCGTCTCCGGTTCGAGCACCGCCGTCAGGCCGTCGGAGCAGAGCAGGTAACGGTCGCCCGGGTAGGCGTCGCGCAACGAGAGATCGGGGTCGGCGAGGCCGCTGGTCTCAAGCGCCCGGAGCAGCAACGACCGGTTCGGGTGCCTCGCCGCCTGGTCGGGGCTCATCCGCCCGTCGTCGACCAGCGACTGGACCAGCGTGTGGTCGCGGGTGATCTGATAGAGGGCGCCGTCCCGGAGCATGTACGCCCGCGAGTCGCCGACGTGCGCCAGCGCGAAGCGGCTGTGGCCGTCCCAGAGCAGCGCGGTGATCGTGGTGCCCATCCGTTCCAGCGCGGGATCCTGCTCGGCGAGCTCGCTGAGCCTGCGGGCCGCGTCGCGGACCGCGCCCTCCAGCGCGGCGAGGGGATCGGCGGAAAGAGGAGCGTCCTCAAGAGCCGAGAGCGCGGAGATGGCGGCCGCGCTGGCGACCTCTCCGTGCCCATGTCCGCCCATCCCGTCGGCGATGGCGAGCAGGTACCTGCCCGCGTGCACCGAGTCCTCGTTCTTCGTGCGGGAACGCCCGACGTCCGATCCCGCGGCATACCGAATGCGGTTGTGCGTCATGGTTTTGAGTAAACCATTGGTTGAATGACTTCACAAGCATGGATTAGTCTGAGGCCCATGAGCCAGGACGCGACAGTGAACGCGGGCGACATCGCCCGGTTGGCCGGCGTCGGAAGGGCCGCGGTGAGCAACTGGCGCCGCCGTTACGAGGACTTCCCGCAGCCGGTCGGGGGCACGGCGTCCAGCCCACTGTTCTCCCTGCCCGAGGTCGAGGAATGGCTGCACCGGAACGGCAAGACGTTCGAGGTGTCGCTCGGCGACCGGGTCTGGCAGCGGCTGAAGGCGTCCGCCGGCGACCTCCGTCTGGGCGAGCTGCTCGGCCACGCCGGCGCGTTCCTGCTCTACACCCGCCGGGACCCCGGCGGCTGGGCGGGCCTCGCCGGCAGCCCCGACCTCGTCGTACGGCTCCCGCATGCCGTCGCGGCGGCCGCTCCCGACCTCCCGGTGAACCTCGGGTCGCCGGACGCGGCGGACGCGCGGCTGGCCGATCCCGGCCTGATCCACCTCCTCGCGGAGATGGCCGCGCGGGACGGCGCGGCCGAGACCTTCGAGTTCCTCTGCGAGCGGTACGTCGAGGCCCACAGCCGGCGGCTCTCCGTCACGCGACCGGAGATCGCCGGGCTGATGGCGCGGCTCGCCTGCCCCGAAGGCGGATCGGTCCTCGACCCGGCCTGCGGTCTCGGCACGCTCCTGCTCGCCGTACAGACGGAAGGGGCGCCACGGCGGGCCGCGCCGCCGGCGAGTCGAGACACCCGGCGGCGGGGCCCGGGGCGGAACCCGTCCGACGGGGAGGGGCGGCTGCTCGGGCAGGACGCGAGCGAGACGGGGGCGCTCCTCACCGCGCTGCGGCTTCTCCTGCGTGGGGACCCCGCTCGTATCGTCGCTCGTATCGTCGCCGGGGACGCCCTCCGGCATGACGGCTTCTCCGGCGAGCGGGCCGACGCGGTGGTGTGCGACCCGCCGTTCAACGAGCGGGCGTGGGGCCACGAGGACCTGATCGGCGATCCGCGCTGGGATTACGGCATGCCGCCCCGGGGCGAGCCCGAGCTGGCCTGGGTGCAGCACTGCCTCGCCCATGTGCGGCCGGGCGGGCTGGTCGCCATCCTGATGCCGTCAGCGGCGGCGAGCCGCCGTCCGGGCAGGCGGATCCGGGCGAACCTGCTGCGTGCGGGCGCGCTCCGCGCTGTGGTCACCCTGTCGGCGGGAGGTCCCGACCTGTGGCTGCTCCGCCGTCCGCGGCCGGGGGAGCGGCAGCCGACGGCGATCCTGCTGGCGGACGCGGGGGAGGACCTGTCGCTCGTCGAGCAGGCGTGGCGTGCGTACCTGGCCGAGTCCGAGCCGCCACGCGGCAGCCGTACCGTCCGGATCATCGACCTCCTCGACGACGAGGTGGACGTGAGCCCGGCGCGGCACCTGTCCGCGAGGAGTGACACCCGCGGCCTCCCCGCCGCCCGCGACCGGTTCGTGGAAGCCTCGGCGGTGCTGACGCGGGCGATGGCCGAGACCCTTCCGGACCTCGAGGTGCTCGGCGACGGCGACCTGGGCTGGGACGCCCCCGTGACGACTGTCGCGGAGCTGGTCAGGGCGGGGCTGGTGACCGTTCTCCATTCGACCTTGAAGGCATCGGACGAGCCCGTGGAGACACGAGGCCTCCAGATGGAGACACCGGGCCTACCGGTGTTGACGGCCGACGACCTGTCGCATGGCGGTCCGCCCACCGGCCTGGCCGCTCCCGCCCCCGGCCTCGTGACGATCGAGGGCGGCGACATCGTCGGCTCACCCGTCACCGCCCGGGTGATCGAGGCCGGTGGCGCTGTGCTGGGCCCCCACCTCACCGTCTTCCGCGTCGACCGGGCGCGGCTCGATCCCGAGTTCCTCGCCGGGTTCCTCCGCTTCGCGGCGGGCGGCGGGCGGACGCACCCCAACTCCAGGTCGACGAGCTCCAGATCGACGCATCTGGGCGCCAGCCGCGTCGAGGCCCGCCGGGCGCGCGTCCTGCGGATCCCGCTCACGGAGCAGAGACGGTACGGCAGGGCCTTCCAGCAGCTCCTCGCCCTGGAAGACCGCCTGACAGAGGTCGCCGCCGCCGGGGAGGCGTTCGTCCGGCTCGGGGTCGAGGGGATCGCCGACGGCCGTCTCCGGCCTCGTGACCCCTCATCGTCCTCATGATTGCTCATGATTGCCCTCATGATTGAAGGTGTAACTTTTTCCCGCAAAGGTCGACGGGAGGGGACGCATGGTCATCGGCGACCGTTATGTGCTGGACGACCTTCCCCTGGGCCAGGGCGGCATGGGCGCCGTCTACGGCGGCCACGACCGGCGCCTCGACCGCAAGGTGGCCGTCAAGTTCCTCCGCTTTCCCGGAGGTCCGGACGAGGAGCTCGAACGCCGCTTCATCCGCGAGGCCAGGATCCTCGCCCGGCTGGAGCACCCCGGAGCGCCGGTCCTCTACGACTTCGGCACCTTCGAGCAGCGGCTCTTCCAGGTCATGCAGTTCATCGAGGGAGTGACGGTCGCCGACCTCGTCAGCGAGCACGGGCCGCTGCCGGTGCCGTGGGCCGCGGCCATCACCGCGCAGGCATGTGCCGTGCTGACCGCGGCGCACGCGCTGTCCATCTGCCACCGCGACCTCAAGCCGACCAACCTCATGCTGTGCCCGGACGGCAGCGTCAAGGTGCTCGACTTCGGGCTGGCCATGCTGCGCGAGGCGGACGTCGCCCAGTTCACCCGGATCGGCCAGATCCTGGGCACCCCGGCGTACATGTCGCCCGAGCAGATCCAGCGCGGTGTCGCCGACCCGAAGAGCGACCTCTACGCCCTCGGCTGCGTCCTGCACGAGATGCTCACGGGCAGGCAGCTCTTCACGGGGCCGACCGAGTACGCCGTGTTCGACAAGCAGGTGAAGGAGCGGCCGCCTCGCGTCCCGGGGGTTCCGGCCGAGCTGGACCGGCTCATCGCCGACCTGCTGGAGAAGAAGCCGGAGAACCGGCCCCCGGACGCGCACGCGCTCTACGAGCGGCTGCAGCCGTTCGCCGTCGATCTCCCGATGCTGCCGGGCTTCCTCAACCCGTCGTCGATCCCCAGCCCGGGCCGCATGTACGCCCGAATGGTCGGCCGCGTCCGCTGACCCGATCGGTCGCCGTGATCATGCAGGGTTTCCCGGGAAGCTCGGGGACGTGGGGTTTCCCGGATCGTGATCATGCATGGATTCCGCCGTACGCGGTCTGATCAGGGCCGGCACCGTTTGTGATCATGCGGCGTCTGTCCGCCGGGCGCGCCCTCGTCATGCATGATCACGCCGGGCAAAGCGCCAGGTAGGACGGTGTGTGCGGGAACATGTGCATGATCACGCGGTGGCTGGGCGCGCGCCCAGCCACCGGAGGACACCGTCGGATGTAGTCGTTGTCAGGCTCGCCAGCCGGTCAGGACCTGGTCGATGCGGGGACGGATCTGGTCACGGGCGGCCATCCGAGGAACGCCGGACATCAGCAGGCTGTCGTAGTCGGTGTCCAGGTGGCGCACGCTCGCGACCACGGCCAGGGTGATCGCGTTCTCGTCGAGGACACGGGCGGCCGCCGTCCGGCCCACCCGGCCGCTGCCACGCACGGCGGCGTGCAGGGCGATGGCCTCGGCGCGCTCCGGCGGACAGCCGGGGAACAGGCGGCGGATCTCCGCCGCCATCCTCGCCTGGAACTCGATGTCCTCGTGGGCGCGCCGATCGCGGTCCCGTTCGCGGCGGCGGAGCCGTACCTCCTCGTCGGCCAGACACTGCTCCTCGGCCCGTATGAGGGCCGTCTCCTCGACGAGGACGCCGAGCCGCTCGTACCGCTTACGCCGCCTGTTGAACTGGACGACCACCGCGGACAGGCCGCTCTCCTTCTTGGCCCGGCGGCTCAAAGCGGCGTTTCCGGCCGGAAGGAAGTGGAGGTGGTCCATGTCGGCGCAGGTCAGGCAGAACGGCTGATCGTCCTCCATGATCAGGTAAGGGCCCGTCTCCCGGCATCCGGCGCACGCCCATGTCTCCAGCGGAGCGACGACCACCAGGTCGGGCGCGCGGTTCTGGCGCTCCGCGAGCTGCCGCTGTCTCGCCTCGCTCAACGTCGGAGATACCCAGTGGACGCGAAACAGGAGCTCCAACTCCTCGCCGCCTTCGGCCGTGAAGCGCAGCGGCCGCCTGTCCCTGCTGGCCGCCGCGTAGGCCGTCTCGCTCGCGACGAGCCCGGAGGCCACCGCCCACTCGCGCAGATGGGTGACCGCCTCGACCATCCGGGCGGCGTCGACGGCGGCCAGCCGTTCGAGGCTGTCCACCCGGCCCTGCCGCCAGGTGTCCACGTGGCGGGCGTGCAGCCACCGCAGGCCGGTCAGCACATCGATCGCCGTCACGTACTTCCGCGCCGTCAGGGCGATCTTCGCCGCTTCCGCCACCCGGCCGCCCAGCTTGCTCCCCACCCCACAAGAGTGCCCTATCCCAGCGGTGTGCGGCTCCGCGTCCGGTGTACGGCCTCCAGCAGCCCGACGGCCGTGAGGGTCGAGACGGTCGCCGATCCTCCGTATGAGACGAACGGCAGCGGCAGGCCCGTGATGGGCAGGATGCCCACGGTCATGCCCACGTTGACGAACGTCTGGAACGCCAGCCAGCAGACCACCCCGCCCGCCAGGACCGTGCCGTACGGCGAGGCGCTCCTGGCCGCGATCCGCAGGCCGCGCCAGAGCAGCACGGTCATCAGCAGGATGACGCAGGCCGCCCCCAGAAAGCCGAGCTCCTCGCCCGCCACGGTGAAGATGAAGTCGGTGTGCTGCTCGGGGACGAAATGCCCGGCGGTCTGCTCGCCGTGGAACAGACCCTTCCCGAACATGCCGCCAGAGCCGATGGCGATCCGGGCCTGGGTGGCGTTGTATCCCACCCCCAGCGGGTCGGCGTCGGGATCCGTCAGCACCATCAGCCGCTGGAGCTGGTAGGGCCGGATGAGGTGAAGCCGCCACACCACGAGCAGCACGATGCCGGCAGCCGCCGTCAGCCCGGCCAGCCACCGCTTGGGCGCTCCCGAGACCACGACCATGCCGGCCACCACCGCCGCGAAGACGAGGGTCGTGCCGAGGTCGGGCTGCAGCATGATGAGCCCCATCGGCAGGGCCGCCAGCCCCAGAGCGAGGAGCACCGCTCCGGGGCCCGGCCGCCGTTCGCCGTCCCGCAGCTCCCCCAGGGCCATGGCGAGCGCGAGCACCAGAGCCACCTTGGCGAACTCCGACGGCTGGAACTGGAGCCCCGAGCCCAGGACGATCCAGGCGTGCGAGCCGTTGACCGTACGGCCGAGCGGCGTGAGCACCACGACCAGCCCGGCGAGCGCCAGCAGATAGAGCACCGGCACGTACGCCCGGAGGACCCGCAGGTCACACCGTGACACCAGCCACATGAGGACGAATCCCAGGCCCACGCCGACCGCCTGCCGCTGGAGCAGGGTCGAGCCCGGGTCCGTGCGGGTGGCCGACCACACGAGCAGCAGCCCGATCCCGGACAGGGCCGCCGACGTGGCGGCGAGCCCCCAGTCCAGTGACGCCGGCACGGGAACCCAGCCCCGCCGTGCGGGCACACGAGACCGCAGGAGCCGTAAAGGAGTGGGACGGAGCGTCGTCATCGCCCTCCACCTACGTTCGTCGGCTCGAAGGAGGCCTTGTGGGGCGCCTTCCGGCTGTGACCGTGCCTGTGCTTCCCGGCGGGCGTCTTGCCGTCCTGCTTGCCGTCCTTCTTGGCGTGCTTGTGATGCGCGTTGCCGCGGAGGTCGTAGATGCCCTCCCAGATGTCCCTGGCCGCCGGGGCGGCGGTGCTCGCGCCGGTGCCGCCCTGAGACACGACCACGACGACCACGTAGCGCGGCTTCCTGGCCGGGGCGAAGGAGGCGAACCACGACGTGTCCTGCCTGCCGTACGCTTCGGCGGTCCCGGTCTTCCCGGCGACGGCCAGCCGCTTGAACGGGAAGCCCTTGAAGGCGGCCGCGGCCGTGCCCTCCCGGGGGACGTCGGCGAGGGCGTCGCGGATGTAGCGCAGCGTCTTGCGGGAGACGTCGACCCGGCCGGTGACGGGCGGGGTGACGGTCCGCACCACGCTGCCGTCCGGGCGCACCAGGGCCTTGGCGACGCGCGGGCTGAAGACCGTGCCGCCGTTCGCGAGGGCGGCGTAGGCCCTGGCGAGCTGCAGCGGCGTCACCAGGACGTCGCCCTGGCCGATGGCGAAGTTGGCCGCGTCGCCCGCCCACCACACGCCGCCGTTCTGGCAGTTCTCCGCGGCCAGCGCCTTGAGGTAGGCGGCGCGCTTGCGGTCGGCGACGTCCGGATAGCCCGTCTTGGCCCGGCGGCAGCTGTCGGCCCTCGTCTGCTCCCAGTTGGCCCTCTTCCAGGCCCGGTCGGGGACGCGGCCCGGCGACTCGTTGGGCAGGTCGATCCCCGTGCGGGTCCCGAAGCCGAACTCCCTGGCCATGGCCTGCATCGGGTCGGCGGGGTGGCGCACCGGCTTCAGCCCGCCGTCGTGCTTCCACATCCGCTCGGCGAAGCGGTAGAAGATCGTGTCGCAGGAGACCACGAGCGCTCTGTGCATGTTCATCCGGCCGAGCGCGATGCCGTCGAAGTTGCGGAACGACCGGCCTCCGACCTTGTAGGAGCCGGGACAGTCGTAGGAGGCGCGCAGCTTGTATCCGGCGTCGGCCGCGGCCGCCGTGGAGGTGACCTTCCACGTCGAGCCCGGCGCCCACTGCCCGAGCACCGCGCTGGAGACCAGTGGCAGGGTCTCGAAGTCGCGCTGGGAGATGCCGCCGGTCCACACGGCCGGGTCGTAGCTCGGGTAGCTCGCGAGGGCGGTCACCCGTCCGGTGGCGGCCTCCAGCACGACCGCCGCGCCCGAGTCGGCCGGCTCGCCGCGCTTGCGCGCCTTCGTCACGGCCTTGGCCAGCGCGCGCTCGGACAGCTCCTGGATCCGGGCGTCGATGCTGGTCACGAGGGTGTCTCCGGGATTCGGCGCCTCCTCGCGGAGGAGACCGGTCACCTTGCCGGTGCTGTCCACGGCCACCTCGCGAAGGCCGGTGCGGCCAGCCAGCTCGGTGTCGTACTCCGCCTCCAGCCCGTCACGGCCCACGAGCTCCGGGCCGCCGGGGCGGTCGGACGGAGCCGGCGGCTGGAGGTAACCCAGCAGGTGGGCCCCCGCCTTGTGCAGCGGATAGGTCCGCACGGGCCGCAGCGCCGTGCTGACGCCGGGGAACTCCTCCTGGCGCTCCGCGATCCGCACCACGGTCCGCGGGTCCACGTCGTCCGCGACCGTGATCGGCTGGTACGGCGAGCCGGGCCAGCACGGCCGCGGCACCTCCCGGCCGCACAGCCGCGCCCGGTCCGCGATCTCCTGGTACGGCTTGCGCAGCGCCTCTGCCAGCCGGGTCAGCACCGCCCTGCCCCCGTCGGGCTGATGGATCAGGGCCATGTAGTCGACGGACACCTGCGGCATGGTCTGGTTGGCCACAAGGGGACGCCCGTGCACGTCGAGGATCTGGCCCCGCACGGAGGGCAGGGGCACCGTGCGCACGCGCGACTCGGTGGCCGCTCTGGCATAGGTCGGCCCGGTCGTGACCTGCAGATACCAGAGCCGCCCGAGGAGCGTCAGCATGAGCGACGTCACGACGACGTAGAGGACCACGAGCCGGCCGCCGTGCGCGTCTCTACGCATGGTGACCTCGGGCGTAGCGCCCTCTGGCGGCCGCTCGCGACGCCGGGCCGCCGAACCGGCGCCGACGGGAGAGCAGGGAAACGAGGGCGACGGCCACCAGGGTCCCGCCGGCCACGGTCCAGGCCAGTGAGCCCGGCAGGCCCCCGAGGACGGACGTCCAGCTCGCGTCGCCGAGGACACCGGCGAGCGCGGCGTCGAGCAGGGTGCCGCCGAGCGTCCCGCCAAGAGCGGCCACCGTCCGCTGGCCGGCCGAGCTGTCGGCGGGGAGCAGCGCGCAGAGATAACCGATCAGGCACAGCACGAGGGCGTGCCGGCCGATGGAGTGGTCCGCGGGCGGCGCGATGTCCGCGGCCAGGCCGGCGGCGAACCCCATGACAGTCGCCCCCATCGGGCGGAGAACCATCCCCAGCGTGACCACGCCGATCAGCACGAGGTCGGGGCCGCCGCCGGGAAGGCCCAGGCCGTTCACCACGGACACCTGCGCGACGGGGACGAGCAGGATCAGTGCCACAGCGAGCAGCGCGCACCCGGCCGGGCTCCCTATCGGCTTCCTCGCCGGATCCCGCGCGAGCCTCCTCGCGGGCCTTCTCACCGGCTGCTCACAGGGTCGATCACAGGGTCGCTCACGCGGGTGCCCGCGGGGTCGGTCGCGTGGGTTGTCACAGAGTCGCTCACGCGGGTGCCCGCGGGGTCGGTCGCGTGGGTTGTCACGGGGTCGTTCACGCCTGTCACCGCGGCGCACCGCCCTCTGACTTGCCCGCGCCCGGCTTGCCCGTGCCTGATTGGCCTGGGCTCGGCTTGCCCGTGTCTGATTGGCCTGGGCCCGACTCGGCCGTGCCTGATTGGTCCGGGCCGACAACCACGGTGACGAGGTCGAGGGTGCTGAAGCGGGCGAAGGGCCGGACGAGAGCCGTCCGCGTAAGGGCGCCCGGAGTCCCTTCCACAGCGACCACGCTGCCGACGGGGACGTCCGGCACGAACGGCCGCATGTTCTCCGACCCGAGCGTCACCAGCCGGTCGCCCACGCGGACGGCGGCGTCGGCGTCGAGCAGGCTCAGTCGCAGCAGCCCCCGATCAGGGACGCCCGTGACGAGCCCGACCTCGCGCGAGGTCTCCAGCCGCGCGCCCACCGACGACGAGGGCGCGATGGCCAGCAGCACGGTCGCCGTCGACGGACCCGCCTGCACGACACGGCCGACGAGGCCTTCGCCGTTCAGCACGGTCATGTCGCGGGCCACTCCGCTGCCGGTCCCGACGTCGATGGTGACCGTCTGGTCCGCGCCGAAGCCGATCGCGTGGGCGGAGACGACCTGGTACGCCGCGGCGGCTCCGGCCACGGCCGCGGTGGGACGCCGTCCGGTCAGGACCTCGGCCCGGAGCCGGGCGTTCTCCCGCTCGACCGTCTCCATCCGCCGGGCGTCGGAGGCCCAGCGGGTGACCGAGGACGTGACGCTCTCCAGCGAGCCGTAGACGGCCGACCCGAAGGCCCGGAGCGGGGTGAGCGTGATCCAGTGGTCGGCCGCGATCAGCAGGACGGACACGAGCACCAGCAGCGCGGGCGCTCGCCGACCGGCCGCTCTCATCGGCGGGTTTCGGGAAGGAACACGTCCCGCATGTCCTCGAAGCGCTCGACGCAGCGGCCCGCGCCCAGCGCGACGGACTGGAGTGGCTGGTCGACCAGGTGGATCGGCATGCCGATGGCCTGCCCGAGCCGTTCGGCGAGCCCGTCGAGCAGGGCGCCGCCGCCGGTCAGCACGATGCCGTTGTCGAGGAGGTCGCCGGCGAGCTCGGCCGGGCACTGGTCGAGCGTGCTCTGCACAGCGTCGATGATCGTCTGGACCTGGTCCTCGATCGCGTCCCTGACCTCCTCGCGGGAGATCGTCGCGGTCTTCGGCAGGCCTGTCACCAGGTCCCGGCCGCGGATCGGAAGCGTCTTGTCGTCGTCGCCGGGGCGCACGGTGCCGAGCGTGATCTTGATCTGCTCCGCCGTACGCTCGCCGAGGAGCAGGGAGTGCTCCTTCTTCACGTAGTTGACGATGGCCTCGTCGAGTTCGTCGCCGCCGACCCTGACCGACTTGGCCACGACCACGCCGCCCAGCGAGACGATCGCGACCTCGGTGGTGCCGCCGCCGATGTCCACGACCATGTTGCCGGTGGCGTCGCCGACGTTGAGCCCCGCGCCGATCGCCGCGGCCATCGGCTCCTCGATGATGTGCACGCGGCGGGCCCCGGCCTCGTAGGCGGCCTCCTTGACCGCGCGCTGCTCGACACTCGTCGTGCCGCTCGGCACGGCCACGACGACACGCGGCTTGGCAAGGTAGCGATTCTTATGGGCCAACTGGATGAAATGCCGCAACATGCGCTCGGCGGCGTCAAGGTCGGCGATCACACCGTCCTTCAACGGGCGCAGCGTGACGATGTGGGGTGGCGTCCGCCCGATCATTCCCTTGGCGGCCGTACCGACCGCGACGATCTTGTCGGTGTGCAGGTTGATCGCCACCACGGAAGGCTCGTCCAGGACGATGCCCTTCTTCCGCACGTACACCAGTGTGTTCGCCGTACCAAGATCGACCGCGATGTCCCGGCCCAGAAATCCCCACGCGAAACCCATCGCCGACCAGCTTTCAGAAAGGGAGAGTACGGCGTGGCCGCTGCCCGGCGCCGCACCCCCTAAACAACGCCACCAAACCGGCCCCCGAACGGCTCAACCCGGACAACGCGGTGCGGGATGAATCAGCCGCTGACCACGCAATCCTGAGCGAACACGGACCATCAGTAAGGCTGCCGGAAGAACGCCGCCTAGACAACGCTGAGGTAGACATCTCTCGCCAGCTTCGTGACCCGCTTGGCCGAGCCGGCGAAGGACGCGCCCGGCGGCTGGAGGGTGAGCACCACCATGATCAACCGGTCGCCGATCACGCCTGTAGTGTGGAGCACGGGACGGCTGAAATCAACCGGATCCGGCGCGGCGGGGGACGTGGCCGAGCCGGTGCTCGCCAAGCCGCGGACCGGCGACGGGCTACCGGCCAGAGGGTGGTCAACGGCCCTTTCACCGCCTGATGACGCGTACGGCACGGCGGACGAAAGAGGCGGTGACATGGGAAGCGGCGACGAGGTCGTCCTCGCCTTGACGCACTTCACGGGCGGGACGGCGCCGAACCCCGACCAGCCCTGCTTGACCGCCCACGGCCGGGGGACGGCGCGCGGGATGCCGAAATACTGGTCGAAGCCGTCACTGGCGCACTGCCATGCCTTCCGAAGCTGGCCGAGTATGAAGTCGCGCACACGGGGGTCGGCGCGCTCCAGCAGGTAGCGGTAGACGAGCGCGATGTCCGACGCGCTGATCGCCGTGTAGCCCCAGAACCCCGGTTTCGCGGCGGGTGGCGGCCCGGTGTCGGCCAGCCGCAGCTTCCGCGCGACCCGCTGGACGATCCGCCCCTGGCCTCCGCGGCGCCACAGCGCGGTGGCCGCGTTGTCGTCGCTGCCGCGCAGCATGGGGACGAGCAGCCCGAGGTCCTTCTTCGGGATCGGCCCCTTGTGCCGCTCAAGGTAGTCGAGCGCGATCAGGATCTTGACAACCGAAGCGGACCGGAAACGGTGGTGTTCCTGGTGGCGGGCGGTCACCTTGCCCGTGCCGAGGTCGACGACGTAGCCCGCGGTCACCCCGGCCGGCACCCGCACCGGCGCGCGCAGCCCCGTCGCCGCCATCGGCACTGGGGCGCGCGGCCCCAGTGCCCGCACACCCTCCTCCGCCCGAGCCTCAGTCACCATGGCAGGGAGCATCGCGACCACGACGAGCATCACCACAAGCCTGGCCGCCAGGGCCTTTAATCGCGTCACTCGACAATCCCTACCAGATCATCACGTGCGTGCCGTACCGAATGCGGATCGTGACCCATGCGGCGCTGGGCTCCCGGCCGGGGTGCGCCGCACCCGTCGGGCGAGGCGCGGTGGGCCGCGACCCGCCCGGGGTCAGCGGCCGTCGAGGAGTGGCTGGGCGGGATCCCAGCGGGTGCCGTCGGCGGCGTCCCTGCGGCGGCGGGCCATCGCCGAGAGCGCTTCGAGCACCACGCGGTTGCCCAGGTAGGCCGTGATGTCCGCGTGGTCGTACGGCGGAGCGACCTCCACGATCTCCACGCCCACGACGGGCAGCTCATAGCAGGTCCGCCGGACGGCGTCGAGCAACTGGCGCGCGGTCAGGCCGCCGGGTTCGGGCGTGCCCGTGCCGGGCGCGTGCCCGGGGTCGCAGACGTCGACGTCGACAGAGAGGTAGACACCGTCGCAGTCGTCGAGCGCGATGGCGTACGCCTCGGTGAGGCACTCCTCCAGGCCCCTCGTCACGATCTCGGTCATCTCGTAGGAGCGCATCTCCTTCCCGGCCATCCAGTCGAGGATGTCCGGACCGGGCCAGTAGCCGCGCAGGCCGATCTGCAGGAACCGGTCGCCGCGGATGGCTCCCGACTCGATCAGCCGCCGCATCGGCTGGCCGTGGCCGTAAAGGTGGCCGAACTCGATGTGTCCCGTGTCGGCGTGGGCGTCGAAGTGCAGCATGGAGATCCGGCCGAAGCCGTGGTGGCGGGCCACGCCGGTCGCGTCCGGGAGGGCGACGGTGTGATCTCCGCCCAGCACGATGGGGACGGCTCCGGAGCCCGAGACGCGGGCCACCGCCTCCTCGATCGCGCGCAGGCTGCCCTCCACGTCACCGGAGTAGGTCTCGACGTCGCCCGCGTCCAGCACCCGCAGGTCCTTGAGGGCGTCCACCCGCAGGGCGAGGCTCGGCCGGGAGCCGTCGTGGGGCAGGTAGCAGGTCTGGCGGATGGCGTTCGGCCCGAAGCGCGCGCCGGGACGATGGGACGTGCCGCCGTCGAAGGGCGCGCCCAGGATGATCACGTCGGCGCCCGCGTAGCTCTCCGGGTCGTCGAGGTCGCAGCGGTCGACCCCCAGGAAGGTGATGTCGGGCCCGAACATCTGGCCGTAGCGGGTCAATCGAACTCCTTCAGCGCCGGCGCCGGGACCGCGTGGTCCTGGTCGTTGGTCCTGGTCGTTGGTCCTGGTCGTGGTCCTCGTCACGGTCCCGGATCGGGCGTGCACTATGGCCCTATCAGGGATTTAACGGCTTCGTCATGCTATTTGGGACAGGCCGGAAGTGGTATCCGGACGAGCTCCGGCGGGGATGGAGCCGCGGGGGATCAGCGCTATGGTCTCCGATCGTGAGCGAATTTCGATGGGGTATCGCCGCTACTGGCGGGATCGCGCGCAGTGTCGGGAATGTCATCGCCCGGGAGCCTGGCATGAGCGTCGCCGCGGTCGGCTCGCGCGACCTCGACCGTGCACGCGGTCTGGCCGCCGAGCTGGGCGCGCCGCGTGCGTACGGCTCCTACGCCGAGCTGGCCGGCGATCCCGACATCGACGCCATCTACGTGACGACCCCTCAGGCGCAGCACCTGGAAGTCGTCGAGCTCGCCATCGCCGCCGGCCGCGCGGTCCTGTGCGAGAAGCCGCTCACCGCCGACCTGGCCGAGGCCGAGCGGATGGTACGGCTGGCACGGGACAAGGGCGTCTTCCTCATGGAAGCCATGTGGATGCGCTTCAACCCGCTGATCGCCCAGATCGCCGGCCTGGTGGCGGACGGGGAGATCGGCGACCTTCGCTCCGTGAACGCGTCGTTCGGGTTCGCTTTGCCGTACGACACGCATCATCGCCTCTGGGACCCGGCGCTGGGCGGCGGCGCCCTGCTCGACCTGGGCGTCTATCCCGTCAGCTTCGCGCACCTGCTCCTCGGAGAGCCCGCCGCCGAGGATGTGGCCGTGCACGGGCGCCTGGCCGAGAGCGGCGTCGACGCCGAGGCGGCCCTGCTGCTCGGCTGGCCCGGAGGCCGCCGGGCGCTGCTGGAGACCTCGCTCGTGAGCCCGCTGCCGACCACCGCCTCCGTCATCGGCACGACCGGGCGGATCGACGTCGACGAGCTGTTCTTCGCACCCACCCGGTTCGTGCTGACGGTCGACGGGGCCGAGCCGCGGGTCCACGAGATCCCGGACCGGGAGGTCGCCTTCGCGGCCCAGGCCCGCGAAGTGCGGCGGGCCGTCGAGGCGGGGGAGACCGAGAGCCCCATCATGCCGCTGGACGACACCCTGGCCGTCATGCGCCTGCTCGACCTGGCCATCCGCCGCCTCCGCCAGGCCTGACGGCGTCCAACCTGTCCGACGCGGCGCGGGCGGTCAGCTCACGGCCCGTCAGCTCACGGCGGTCGTCAGGCGCGGTTCCCGGCGAGGCTCGTCAGGAGCCGATGGGCGCACACTGGCCGTGTGCGGGTGCCAGACGAGGGCGGCTCAGGCGGTGAGCAGATCGGGGTCCGTGCCGGTTGAGAGGAACGGGTCGAGCAGGCCGGGGGAGCCGTCCGCCGCCAGCTTGAGCGCCTGGCCCTGCTCGATGTCCTGCACCTGGTATCCCTGGCGGCCGGCCGCGGTGGTCGCCGTCAGGGTGACCAGATGGGCACGGCGCTGGAAGAACGACCGCTCGACGTTCCAGCCGATGATCCCGTCGCACTCCAGGGCGACCCGCCTGCGGACGAGGGAGCCCCAGCGGGTCACCAGGTAACCCGATACGAGGGCGTGCCCGAGACTGCGGTAGCGATCGGCCGCCACCATCGCCGTGACCGGCAGCAGCGCCAGGGCCGTCACCCATGTCCACGACGGCAGGTCCGCCCAGGCCCAGAGCGCGAGCAGGACCGCCACCACGAGGGCGTTCACGCCGAGAGCCCGGGTGAACCGGCGGCGCAGGGCCGCCGCCGAGTGCGCGATCAGCGGCGCGGTGACGGGCGAGACCTCTCCCACCCCCCGGACATCCGGCGTCTCCCGGACGGCGTCTCGATGGTCGGCTGGATGAGCACTCACATATGCGCGTCGATGAGCACTGTCGAGCACGCGTACTGCTACGGCCTCTGCTTCGGCGCGAGGGGCGGGAGGGAGCAGCATCGAGCCGCCGCGCTGCGCGCCCTGGCCGACGCGGAGGCCGGTGGCGACCGCGATGAGCCGGGCTCCCCGTACGGCCCGCAGCAGCAGTGGCTCGCTCACCTCGATGCCGCGCAGCCGCCGCTCCTCGATGGTGGTGGCTCTCGTGGTGATGAGGCCGCGCGTGATGTGCAGCGTCCCTCCGGTGTGCCGCGTCAGCCGGAAGCCCCAGAAGGTCAGGACGTAGCCGATCGTCGAGGCGACCCCGACGAAGACGGCGAGCACCAGCACGACCGTCGCGATCGCGAGCGGCAGGGAGAGGGCGCTGAACCAGTCCCATCCGGAGCGGACCGGCCCGATCTCGCCGAGGTCCACGTTGCCCTCGGAGGTCACCCGCGAGACGAAACCGGCGATCACACCTACGGTGATGAGCCCCGACAGCGTGAAGGGCCCGAACCGGATCCACCCGGGCCGCAACTTGGCCAGCTCCGTCTCGCTCCCGTCCGGCTCCGGCGCGGCGCCCGAGGAGACCGGCGGCCCCGGCATCGAAGGCGCTTCCGGAGCCTCCCCCTGCGCCGCCGCGGACGCGACCGCCAGTGTGGACGGGTGTGCCTGTGCCTGTGTGGACGCGGCGGGCCCGGCAGCCGTACGGCTCGCCCGATGGAGGAGTTCCACGCGCAGGCGGGCCGCGTCCGCGGCGTTGAGCGCGTCGAGCTTGAGCTCGCCGCCGCCCTTCCTGTCGGACCGCCCGGTGCCGACCTCGACCCTCGCGAGGCCGAGCAGGCGGTGCAGCACGTGGGAGGTGACGTCCACCGTGCGGACTCGGTCCCGCGGAACGGTCAGCACCTTCCTCCGCAGCAGGCCCTTCTTCACCTGCACGTGGTCGGGCGTGATGCGGTAGGTGGTGGTGAACCAGCGCAGCGTGCCGAGGGCGACCGTGACGGCGACGGCCGCGAGGCTCCACAGATGGCCCCCGCCGCCCTTGCTCGACCCGGCGGCCACCAGGCCGATCAGCGCGGGAGCGGCCCGCACGACCTCCTGGAACGGGTGGATCACCAGCATTCGAGGACTGAGGCGCCGCCACGGGGCCACCAGCGTGTCCGTGGCCGCGTTCATGTCCGCGTTCATGTCCGCGTTCATGTCCGCGTTCATGTCCGCGTTCATGTCCGTGTCCATGGCAGCGTCCACGTCGGCGTTCGTGTCGGCGTTCGTGTCGGCGTTCGTGTCGGCGTTCGTGCCGGCGTTCGTGCCGGGGCTGGTCATGTGGCATCACCGGCTGTCGCCTGGGCGTTGGCGGTCAGCTCTTCGACGAGGCGCTGAGCCGTACCTCGGTCGAGGCCGCTGACGCGCAGCGGTCCCGCGGCGGACGCGGTCGTGACGGTGACGTTGGCCAGTCCGAAAAGCTGCTCCAGCGGTCCGCGCTCGCTGTCCACGGTCTGGATGCGGGAGATGGGCGCGATGCGCCACTCCTGCTTGAACCAGCCCGACTGCGTGTAGACGGCGGACGGCGTGGTCTCCCACCGGTGGACGCGGTAGCGCCACTGGGGCATGACGGCGAGATGGGCGAGGGCGGCGGCCGCCGTGACTGCGAGGCCGGTGACGTGCGCGGCCACCTGATCGCCGCTGACGACCAGCCAGACGACCTGGGCGGCGATGAGGATCAGCCAGCCCAGAGCGGCCCGCGCGGTCCAGTACCAGATCGCTGTACGGCTGACGCGGTGCCGAGGAGGGCGGAGGGTCGTGGTTTCCACGCCTCTAACTTTGCATGATTCGGGAAGTGCCCCGGCAGTGTGCTGGATCCCCAGCTTTTCAGGACGAATGTCATACCGGCCGTCCAGCGGGACCAGGCCGAGGACTCAGACCGCCGGACATGGGTACGGCCCGCGCCCCCGGAGACGCGGGCCGTACAGGAATTGGAACTCAGCCCACAGTGATCTTGTCGAGGTTGGGGCCGCCGTTCGCGGTGGTCGCCGTGGCGCGGATGGTGTTGGCGCCCGCGTTCAGGTTGACCGTGAGGGTGTCGTCAGCCCAGGTGTCCCAGTTCGCCGTGGCGGGGTAGGACCGGCTGCCGATCGAGGTGCCGTTCACCGTGATGTCCATCGGGCGGTCCACCGCGGTGCCGTTGGCGTACCGGAGCGTGAGCGACGCGGGCCCGGCCGCGGCGGCGTTGACGGTGAACTCGATGTAGCTCCCGGTGATGTTGGTGTAGTCGACGAAGCCCGTCCCGGTGAACCCGAGGTGGTTGTTCGCGACCGTGCCCTGGGAGATGGTGGCGTCCTCCGCCTGGTAGGCGGTGCTACCGCCGCCGCCCCCGGTGATCGTGCCGAGGTCCAGGTAGTCGAGGTTGGGGTTGCCGCCCGCTGTCGTGGAGGTCACCCGCAGCGTGTTGGTGCCGGCGTTCACCGGCGCGGTGAAGGACGAGTTCGCCCAGGTGTCCCAGTTGGTCGTCACCGGGAAGGACCGGTTGGCCGACACGACGGTGCCGTTCACCGCGATGTCGGCGGGCCGGTCGGCGGTGGTGCCGTTGGCGTACCGCAGGGTGAGGTTGGCCGTTCCGGCGCTCGGCGCGGTGAAGGTGAACTCCGTGTAGGCGCCGGCGATGTTGTCACCGTTGACGAACCCGGTGCCCGAGTAGTTGAGGTGGTTGGACTCCACGACTCCCTGGGAGATCGTCGCGCTCTCCGCCTCGTAGCGGTTCGGGTCGGGGTTGGTCCCGCCGCCCGGCTTCACCCGGATGAGCCGCGCCTCGCCCGGACGCAGCGTCGCGCTGTAGGAGGTGCTGATCGTGCCCTCGCTCGCACCCGACCAGAGGTTGGTGACATCGGCCGAACCGCTGAAGCCGACCTGCGACCAGGTCACGCTCACGGTCGAGTTGCCGGACGTGCCGGTGTTGAACAGCGCCACGATGTAGTCGCCGTTCGCCTCACGCTTGCGCCACACCTGGTTGGCGCCGCTGTTGACGATCCGCGAGGCCGCCACGCCGTCCTGGTCGACCGCGATGAGCCGGTCGTTGGTGAGCATCGCCATGTCGGTGGCGTTGAGCGCGGTCAGGTCAGTGCCCAGCAGCAGCGGCGCGCCCGCCATCGCCCACAGGGTGAACATGGTCCTGCGCTGGTCGGCGTTGATGCCGACCTGGTCTCCGTTGCCGAGCTGCAGCGAGTCGAGGTCGTTCCACCCGCCGGGGCCGGCGTAGGGCTGCCAGGAGGCGGCCGAGGCGAACCGGGTGAAGACGTGGTTCCAGTCGGTCAGCGGGTAGCCGCTGCCGTTCGGGCCGGGGCCGCAGTAGCACTCGACGTCACCCTGGGTGCGCCAGCTGTTGGCGAGCTGCTTCCAGGTCGTGGCGTTGGCGATCGGCAGGTTGTTGGACAGCGCGTAGTTGATCGGGCGGCCGGTGGCCCGGAGGGCCTTGTCCCACGCCTGGACGTCGGGGATGTCCCCGGCGTGCACGCCGTCGATCTTCAGGTAGTCGACGCCCCAGGAGGCCATCTGCTTGGCCCACGAGTTGATGAACTCCTGCGCGCCGGGCTTGCTGTAGTTGATGTAGTACATGTTCTTGCAGTTGTAGTTCTTCTCCAACTGCGAGGTGTCCGCGATGTCCTTCGCGTGGTACGACGTGCCCTCGATCGGGGTGTTGGCCGTGACCGCGTTCTTCGCGATGCCGGGGGTCACGTACCAGCCGAACTTCAGGCCCTTGGAGTGGACGTAGTCGGCCAGCGCCTTGACGCCGCTCGGGAACTTGGTGCTGTCGATCTGCCAGCGGCCGAACGAGTCAACCATGAAGCCGTTGGCGTCACACTTCTGGTAGAAGTCGTCCACGTTGACGTAGACGAAGCCGTGGTTGATCAGGCCGCTGCTGACCATCGCGTCGGCCTGGGCCTTGATCTTGGCCTCGGTGGGCCACCGCCGGACGAAGCTCCAACTGCTCCATCCCATGGCGGGCCGGATGGAAAGCCCGTTGTCCGATGCCGACGCGCCGGGGGCGGTCGCCACCGTGACCGTCGCGCTTGAGATGCCGATGGCGGCCGCCGCCAGCACCGTTAATAACTTTCGCCTCAAACCTCGGTCCTCCTGGGTTGTACGGTCCGCCCCCTAGTACGCGTAACCCATGAAAGCTCCGATGTTTGGTGGCGTCAATATCTGTTGCACTTTGGCTTTTTCGGGCGGATCCCGCTGTTGGTATGTGTGGGATTCCATGGGGCAAGGGAGCATCCACCCGGTGTGGGCCTGACCTCGGACGACGCCGCCGCTATCGTAAAGGACATTAACTTGAGGAGAGGTCCAATCTCTCCAAGACACCGCTCAGCGCCCCCGTGGCGGAGGGCGCTGAGCGGACTGTCGGCCAGATCTGAGCCCGTGCTCGGCCGGCTCTCAGCCCGTCCTCGGCCGGCTCTCCGCTTGTGCTGGGCGGGTTCCGAGCCGGCGCCGAGCCGGAGACCGGTCAGGCGACCTGCGGCTCGTGGGCGCTCAGCGGCTCGGCGATGTCCTCAAGTGAGCGGCGGGCCGCCTCGACTCCCATGAACCACTCGACCGCGCCCGCCGCGATCATCAGCCCCGCGCCGATGATGTAGCCCAGGACGACGTTGCCGACAGACTCGCTCTCCACCAGGCGGCCGAACAGGACCGGCCCGATGATGCCGCCGAGCCCCGTGCCGACCGCGTAGAACAGCGCGATCGCCAGCGCCCGGGTCTCCATCGGGAAGATCTCCGAGACCGTGAGGTAGGCCGAGCTCGCCCCGGCGGACGCGAAGAAGAACACGACCATCCAGCAGGCCGTCAGCGTGGCCGCCGACAGCACGCCGCTGTTGAACAGCATCGCCGTACCGATCAGGAGAAGCCCGGACAGGATGTAGCAGCCCGAGATCAGCGCGCGGCGGCCCACCGAGTCGAAGAACCTGCCCAGCAGCACCGGGCCGAGGAAGTTCCCGACGGCGATCGGGATCAGATACCAGGGCGTGCTGTCGTCGGGCACCTTGAAGAAGGTCGAGAGGACCAGGGCGTACGTGAAGAAGATCGAGTTGTAGAGGAACGCCTGACCGATGAAGAGGGACAGGCCGACGACGGTCCGCTTCGGATAGCGGCGCAGCAGGGTGGCGGCCACCTCGGTCAGCGGGGTGTGGCGGCGCTGGGTGATCGTGATCTCACTGCCCGGCGGGTCGAGCGCCGCGCCGCTCTCCTCGCGCACCGCCGCCTCGATGCCCCGGACGATCTCCTCGGCCTCTCGTTCGCGGCCGTGGATGAACAGCCAGCGGGGGCTTTCCGGCACCAGCCGCCTGATCAGCAGGATGCCGACTCCCAGGATCGCGCCGAGCCCGAACAGCAGCCGCCAGCCGAGATCCACGGACACCACGTCGGGGTTGAGCATCGGGATGGCGACCACGGCTCCGAAGGCCGTGCCGAGCCAGAACGACCCGTTGACCACCAGGTCCACCGTGCCGCGCACGCGCGCGGGGATCAGCTCGTCGATCGCCGAGTTGATCGCGGCGTATTCCCCGCCGATGCCGGCGCCGGTGAAGAACCGGCACAGGAAGAAGTACCACGCCTCGGTGGAGAACGCGGTGGCCACAGTGGCGGCGAGATACACGGCCAAGGTGACGAGGAACAGCTTCTTCCGCCCGAACCGGTCGGTCAGATGGCCGAAGAAGAGGGCGCCGAGACAGGCGCCCGCGACGTAGGCGCCGCCGGCCAGCCCGATCTGGCTGCTGGTCAGCCCGAGACCGCTGCTCGGCTCCGTGAGCCGGGGGCTGATGACTCCGACGATGGTGACCTCGAGCCCGTCGAGGATCCACACCGTGCCCAAACCGGCCAGGATGAGCCAGTGCCAGCGGGCCCAGGGCAGGCGGTCGAGCCGGGCTGGAATGTCGGTGCTTATTTGCGCCATATCAACCCCTTCTCGCAAGCTATGGCGCCGACTACCCCGCATTCGAGAAGAGAATCGCGCATGTTCGCGGGCATGCGGTCCCCCGGACAGCCCATTGCCCCCCTTTGACCGTGGTCATCATGGTGATCATGGTCACCGTGGTCACCGTGCTCACCGTGGTGATCATGCACAGGCTCCCGCCGGGGCGCACTGCCGGGACATACGCGGATCGTGATCAAGCACAAGTTCCGCGCGAGGTCGTCTGACCTGGCGCGCGGTCGTGCGTGATCATGCATCTCGGGACGCAGTGCTTGATCACGTACGGCGGAGCCGCACGTCAGGCGGGGCGCCGAGGACTCTGTGCGTGATCATGTACGGGGAAGCCGGAGGTCGTTCGGCACGCCGAGGACTCTGTGCATGATCACGCTTGGCGAAGCCGCACGTCGGACAGGGCGCCGAGGACTGTGTGCATGATCACGTGCCAGGTGGGGCTAATGCCGGAGGTCTGTCTTGAGCATGCCCTCCTTGACGGAGCCCGGTACGGTCGGCTGCCCCAGCTCGAACCAGACCGAGACGCCGGCCCGGCTCGCGGAGACGCCCCAGCGATCGGTGAAGAGGCTGACGAAGTGGACGCCCCGGCCGGGCGTCAGGTCGGGCGAGGTCCAGCACCCGCAGGCCTGGGTCACGAGCGTCGCGCGGGCGACTCCCGGCCCGGCCTGGACCGCCACCGCGTGGTGTGCCCGGCCTCCGCAGACGGCGGAGTGCCGGAGGAACTCCGCGATGAGCTCGCCGATGAGCTGCACGGCGTCGTCTCGGCAGGGATGGCTCTCTCCCAGGCAGCCGGCGACGAAGCGCCGGGCCGCGCCCGCCTGTGACGGATCCCCGGAGAAGGGCCGTGAGATCGCGGTTCTCCCTGGGAGGTTGAGAATTGTCATCCTGTGATAACTCCCTGTGTACCCGCCCGCCGATGCCAAATCGAGGTCCGTGTCAGACTGCATTCATCCTGCACTTAGGAATTCGGCCACGCAATACTGCGGATGCACTATTGCAAAGTTCCTTTCTAGGGAGATGTCGTCTCATGCGGGTAGGACGCAGCCCAGCGGTCCGGCTTCGCCGGCTCTCCGGTGAGCTGATGCGCCTGCGCGGTGAGGCGGGGTTCACCCGCGAGGATGTGGCGCTCCGCTTGGGCGTGGCGAATTCCACGGTGTACCGGATCGAGACCGGACACACCCGGCCCCAGGGCCGGACCATGCGGGATCTGCTCGATCTCTACGGAGTCGGCGGATCCGAACGGACGGCCCTGCTCGAGCTCGCTCGGGAGGCCGCCCGTCGTGGCTGGTGGCACGCCTTCGGGGACGTTCTCCCGGGGCCGTATGTCGGGCTGGAGGCGGAGGCCTCCTCGGTCCGCAACTACGAGCCGCTGCTGGTGCCCGGCCTGCTCGAAACCGAGGCCTACGCCCGCGCTGTGGTCGGCGCCGCGCTGGTGAAGGACCCGGCGGAGATCGAGCGGCGGATCACGGTCCGGATGGAGCGGCAGCGCCGCCTCACCGGGCCCGAGGCCGTTGATCTCTGGGTCGTCATGGACGAGGCCGCCCTCCGGCGGCCCGTGGGAGGGCCGGCCGTCATGGCAGAGCAGTTGCGCAGGCTGGGGGAGGTCGCCCGGCAGCCGAACGTCACCATCCAGGTGCTTCCGTTCGAATCGGGCGCCTATCTCGGCATGGGCAACCCGCTGGCGATCCTCACCTTTCCCGATCCTGAGGATCCCGACGTGGTCTTCCTGGAGAACATGGGCGGCGAGCTCTATTTGGAGGGCTCGGAGCAGGTCAGGGGCTATGTCCAGGTCTTCGATCATCTTCGTGCCGCCGCGCTCGGCCCGGAGAGTTCCCTGGAGAAGATCGAATCGGTCGAGAAGGAGATGGCAGGACGATGAAGGACATCGAAGCAGCGGACGATTTGGCCGGCGCCATCTGGCGCAAGGCGACCCGCTCCAACACCGTGGGCAACCAGTGTGTCGAGGTCGCCCACCTCCGCCACGGCATCGCCGTGCGCGACTCGAAGGACCCGGAGGGTCCCAAGCTGATGTTCACCACCAGTGAGTGGGACGCGTTCCTCGACGGCGTCAAGGGCGGCGAGTTCGACCTGTCCTGACGCCTTCCGTTCCTGACATCCCTCTGTACGGCCTGCGCCCGACGTGGCGCGGGCCGTACGTCATTTGCGGGATATCCAATCGCTTTCGTCACATGTATGGGTCACCGATGAGCGGGCAGGAGACCGGCATGCGACACGAAGACGACCGCGACATCGAGCCCGAGCCCGATTTCGCCGAGGAGAACGCGCCGTCGCAGACCGACCCGCCCAACGCGGAGCCTGACGACGGAAGCCCCGATGAACGATGGGACAAGCCGACCGAGGTGTGAGGGAGGACGTCATGACCATGGGAGTCGATCCGCAGGACCTCGACGACGACGACCTGTTCCGCGAGCTGCGCAGCCTGCACGAGACCCGGTCCGACACGCTGTTCCACGGGTCCGACGACGCGCTCGAACGGCACACGTCCCGGACCGAGGAGCTGGAGGGGGAGTACCTCAAGCGTTACCCCGACCGCCACATCGATCCGGAGCGGCTGCGCAGCGGAGCGAGGCAGCGCGATGCCTGACACCCACAAGGATCACCTGCGCGACGCCCAGGAGATGTCCGCCGACGAGATGCGCGTCTACGAGGTGGCCGCGGCGCTGAACGTCGACCAGCGGCCCGCGACCATCAAGGAGATCGCCGCGATGGCCGACCTGCCGGAGGAGACCGTACGGCACTGCCTCGACAGCCTCACCCACTGCGGGCGGCTGGTGCCGAAGGGCGACACCTACCTCCTCGGCCCCCACGACTGGGGCGTGGAGCACTGAGCTAAGACGGCGAAGCCGCCGGGCCGGCGATGTGGCCCGGCGGCTTCGTGGGGATGCGTCGTGGCGATCAATCCGCCGAGGCGGACGCCCCCTCAGCGGGGACGCGCCTGCCCCGGAGAGCGTCAGGAGCAGGCGGTGCCAAGCTCCTGCGTGGCCTGGGTGGCCTTCGTGGCGAACTCGGTCATCTTCGCCGCCGCGGCGGGGTCGGAGACGTCGAGCTTGAAGGCGGCCCAGGAGTCGGCCATGCCGGCCAGCGCGGTCTTCAGGTCGCCGTCCGCCTTGCCCGAGAGGTTCTTGAGCGTGGAGGCGAGGTCGGCGGTCGCCGTGTTGATCGCCTCCAGGTTCCCGGCGGACGCGCCCGCCTTGCTGCTGTAGTCCGTGAACGCCTTGATGGCCTCCTGGCAGACGGCGGCCTTGTCGCCGCCGCCACCGCAGGCGGCGGTCAGGGTAAGAAGGACGGACGCGGCGGCAACGGCGAGGGTGTTCCGGAGGATGTTCATGACTGCCTTCCTAGTGTTTCTGCAACGCCGCAAACACTAGGAACGCCCCCTTGCGGATCACTTTCAGGGCGCTTACAGCGAGATCGTAAATGTACGGCCTGCCCGAGGTGGAGGACATCCCGGACGAGCTGCGCCAGGACCCGATGTGGACGAGGTCCGGCCACACCAACCCCGGCCGGGACGGCTGCCGGGTGCCTCTGCCGTGGTCGGGCACCGAGCCGCCGTACGGGTACAGCACCGGCGTCCCCTGGCTGCCGCAACCCGCCGACTGGAAGGAGCTCACGGTCGAGCCGCGTCCTTCGAGAACGTGGACGCCCGCAACGTCGTAAAGGATTCACGCCCTGGAATGCCGTATGCGAGTATCCGCTCCGACTCGCGGAGGCTGTTCCCGTCCCTCCGAGAAGGGTCGCGAAAAGCGTGACGGGGAGGGCCAGGAATCGCCATCCACATAAGTACGCCATGGGAACCAGACCTTTATGGCTGAGAAATCCGGGTGCCCCGTCACTTGCCTCAGACGGGACCCCGGGGCCCCAGAGGTGTGTGACCCGCTTCCAGGTAAGAGGCCTGAACCGAGCGATAATGCGAACAGGTGTTCGGCTTGACAGGGATTATGGCCGCGAGGGATATCAATCGTAAATCAAAGTGGTTTTGGACGGATCGTTCAGGTTGTCCTAGCCTCAGGGATTACGCCGACCTGGAAAGTGCCGGTGCGCCGGACACGCTGACGGCGGAGGGAATCGGCCGATTCCTTGGAAGCGCTTTCTAGAAAGGACAGTCATGCCAGTGACGAGTGAGGCGTACATCGTCAGTGCCGTACGTACGCCTGTCGGAACCCACAAGGGCGCGTTGACCGGCGTTCACCCCGCCGACCTAGGAGCGCACGTGTTGCGCGAAGTCGTCGAACGCACCGGTGTCGATCCGTCGGCGGTCGAGGACGTGATCATGGGGTGCGTCACGCAACTCGGAGCGCAGTTCGGCGACATCGCCCGCACCGCGTGGCTGTCGGCGGGCCTGCCGGAGAGCGTGCCGGGCGTGACGGTCGAGCGGCAGTGCGGCTCCTCGCAGCAGGCGTTGCACTTCGCCGCCCAGGCGGTGATCTCGGGAACCCAGGACCTCGTGATCGCCGCGGGCGTGGAGAACATGGCGATGGTGCCGATGAACGCGAACGACATCGTCCTGAAGGAACTCGGCACCCCACGGCGGGGCGAAGGATGGGCAAAGCGTTACGGCGACCAGGAGATCTCACAGTTCCGCGGGGCCGAGCTGATCGCCCAGAAGTGGGGCTTCAGCCGCGAGGACATGGAGCGCTTCTCCGTGGAAAGCCACCGGCGGGCGGTCCGTGCGATCGATGAGGGCCGGTTCACAACGCAGATCGCCCCCATCGCCGGCGTCGACACCGATGAGGGCGCGCGCCGGGACACCTCCTTGGAAGCGATGGCGAAGTTGAAGACGCTGCGGGAAGGCGGGGCGCTCACGGCCGCGGTGTCCAGCCAGATGTCGGTCGGCGCCGGCGCGCTGCTCGTCGCCTCCGAGCATGCCGTGCGAACGCACAACCTGACACCGCTTGCCCGCGTGCACACACTGGCTGTGGTCGGCGACGACCCCATCTACATGCTCACCGGCCCGATCCCGGCGACCGCGGCCGCACTGGCCCGGTCCGGGCTGAGCATCGACGACATCGACCTGTTCGAGGTCAACGAAGCCTTCGCGTCCATCCCGATGGCCTGGGCCCGCGAAACCGGGGCCTCGCTGGAGAAGACCAACGTCAACGGTGGCGCGATCGCGCTCGGGCACCCGCTGGGAGCCACCGGCGCGATCCTGGCCACGAAGCTCGTGTACGAGCTGCACCGCACCGGCGGCCGATACGGGCTGCAGACGATGTGCGAGGGCGGCGGACAGGCCAACGCCACCATCCTCGAGCGGGTCTGACACCATCCCTCGGCATTGCAGCGAAACCGCGTTTCGAACTCCTCCCCAACGTGGGCCACATGCCGGTGCGTGATGACCCGAAGACGGTCTTCGCCCACATCGACGCCTTCCTCGCCGGGAACTGAGGCCCAGGCGACGGCGCGGCTCCTCTTCACCCCCAGGGGAGCACTCTCCTCGCTCCTCGCCGTGGTACGGCCCCGGGCGAGGACACCGGGCCGGCCGCCACCCTCGGCAAGCGCCCCCGCATGACCTGGACAAAAGGATCTCCGCCCCCACCACACCGGAGACTTGCTTATTGTGAGGTCTCGGGATTTACTTCACTCGGCAAGCATTTCCTTGTCGCGTCAAGCACAGGGTCGACCGGCTCAACACACGACGGAGTGGCCACCACTCCGTCAGGGGGCGCCGTCAGGTCCCAGGCCAGAGGGTGGGGTTATGGAGCTCCGGCATATCGAGGCGTTCATCGTCGTGGCGGAGGAGTTGAACTTCCGCCGTGCGGCGGAGCGGCTGCACATCGCCCAGCCGCCGCTGTCGCAGCAGATCAAGCGACTCGAGCGCGATGTCGGCGTGACCTTGCTGAACCGCACCACGAGGCATGTCTCGCTCACCCCGGCCGGCGAGGTGTTCTTGCAGGAGGCGCGGCGTGCGGTGCAGGGCGTGCACGCCGCGCGACGCGCTGCCACGAAGGTGGCCGCCGGGACGACCGGTGTCCTCCGGCTGGGGTTCAGCGGCCCCGCCTCCTACGAGGTGCTGATGCTGGTGACCAAGATGTACCGCGAACGGCGGCCCCAGGTCCGGCTGGATGTGGTGGGCCCGGTCTACGGAGGCGAGTTGATCGAGCGACTCAGCCACGGCGAGATCGACGCCAGCCTGGTCCGCCTGCCGATCCAAGGCTCCCGGATCGCCGTCCGGGAGATCCTCCGGCACGACATGGCCGTGGCACTGCCCGCCGACCATCCCTTGGCGGACCGCCCGCACGTCGACCTGTACGATCTGCGCGACCTGCCGGTGATCAGCTATTCCACCGGTCGCGGCGTCGCGGTGCCCCACGTGGTCCAAAGCGCGTTCCTCGAGCGCGGGTTCACCCCCAACGTCGTCCAGTCGGCGCCTGACGCGCACACCATCATGTCGCTGGTCGGCGCCGGAGCCGGGATCGGCTTTGTTCCGATCTCGGCAGGCCACATCAAACTGCCGGGCGTCGTTCTGGTGCCGGTGCCCGAGATAGCGCCGCTCCCGTTGGCCCTGGCCTGGGCCGAAGACGACGACAATCCGGCGCTGTTGGCCCTCGTCGACCTGATCGAAAACGTGTCCGCCTCGTTCCGGACGGACCAGTAAGGCGCCGTGCGCGTAGCGCGCCCTCGGCGGCCGCGGCGTCGCCCAACGCCGCGGCCATGCCGTACAGCTCGGCCGTACATTTCCGAGGGGGCAGGAGTCACGCGGACAGGAAGCGTTGCCTGAGCTCGCCGATGCCCGCCACAGTGGTGACGAGTTCGTCGCCGGCCTTGAGATAGATCGGTGGCTTGCGGGCCGCGCCGACTCCGCCCGGGGTGCCGGTGAAGACGACGTCGCCGGGCAGGAGCGGGAGCTTCGCCGAAAGCTCGGCGATCAGGGCGGGTACGGAGAACAGGAGATCGGAGGTCGAGGCACGCTGCATTTCCGTGCCGTTGACGGCGCAGCCGATCTCGAGGTCGTCGGGATCGGGGAACTCGTCGGGAGTGACCAGCCACGGGCCCATGGGGCTGAAGCCCGGGAACGACTTGCCCAGGCTCCACTGGGGCATCTGGTTCTTCATCTGCTCGGTCCGGTCGCTCAGGTCCTGCCCGACGGTCAGCCCGGCGACATGCTCCCATGCCTTCTCCGCGGGGACGTCGCGGGCCGGCCTGCCGATCACGACGACGAGCTCGGCCTCCCAGTCCACGGTCGGCCCGGAGAGCACGACGTCGCTGACGGGTCCGGTGATCGACGTGGGGAACTTCGTGAAGACGACGGGGAATTCAGGCGCTTCCAACCTGGCTTCGGCGCTGTGCGCCTGATAGTTCACGCCGATCCCGAACACCTGGGCGGGCCGGGGCGCGGGAGACCCGAGATCTTCCATCGCGAAGGGAACCGCGTCAGCGGTGCCGACCGCCTGTGCCGCCCAAATGATGAACTCGTCCCACTGGCCGTACACCGACTGCGGGTCGGGACCGAACCGCCCGTCACTGGCCTGGTGTACGTCGACCGCTCCCGCGTCGGTGAAGACCGTGAGCCTGCCGGAAAGGTTGCCGATACGCATGAATTCTCCTAGTCGATGATGATGCGCAGGCCCGTCGACCGCGGCCATCACGGGCTCGCCGGCCTTCGCCGGTGCCTCGCGGGTCACTGAAAGTGAGAGCGTGTGCTCATTGGGCTCGCCATACGGGTGCCCTCTTCTCGACGAACGCGCTGGTGCCTTCCTTGAAGTCCTGGCTGTCCTTGATGCGGGAGATCTCCTCCGTGTTGCGGACCCAGGCATCGGTCTCAGCCGCCAGGGCGTCATCGGTCAGACCCGTCGCCAGCCGTTTGCCGGCCTGTACGGCGAGCGGTGCGTTGCCGCTGATCTTCTCGGCCAGCGCCAGCGCGGAGTCCAGCACGGCACCGTCCGGGACGACCTGGTTGACCAGCCCGAGGCTCAGCGCACGTGGCGCGTTGATCGGTTCGCCGGTGAAAATCATCTCCATGGCGATCTTGGGCGGGATCTGCTGCGGGAGCCGGAAGACACCGCCTGCCGCGGCGAACAGCCCGCGGGCGACCTCAGGAAGGCCGAAGGTCGCGGACTCGCCCGCCACCGCGAGATCACTGGCCAGAACCAATTCCATGCCGCCCGCCAGGGCGTAGCCGTTCACGGCCGCGATGGTGGGTTTGCTGATGTGGTGCCGGACGTAGCCGCCGAAGCCCCATTCGTCATGCCCGGGAGCCATCAGCGACTCACCGCGGGAGACCGCCTTGAGATCCGCGCCGGCGGAGAACGCACGTCCGCCCGCGCCGGTCAGCACCACCGCCCGGACATCGCGATCCTCCTCGGCACGGGCCAGTGCGCCGCCGACGATTTCGCTGACCTCGGCGTTGACGGCGTTCATCGCACTGGGCCGGTTCAGTGTGATCACCAGGACATGGCCGCGCCGCTCGACCAGGGCGGCGGGCTCGATCGCCTTCATCGCGCGCTCCCGGATTCGGAATGCTCAAGCCGGGCCGGACGGAACACGGGCACCATCTCGTCTTCGGGCTCGGGACCGGACGGCACGAACTCGACCTGAACGCGCAGGTCCGCCAGATCGGCATCGGGATCGACGTCGTCGAGCCGGCACCACCACCACGGCCCCTCGTCCAGCTCGACGATTCCGACGACGGTGCGTACCGCTTCGGGCCTGTCCTCTTTCCTGCTGTGCACCGTGGCCCATGTAACCACCCGGCCGCCGCCACGGGCGGGCACGTATTCCCAGTCCGCCTCGTCGCCAGGTGGGGGCACGCTCCGCGGATCGAGGTATTCGCCGGTGCTTCGACGGCGGCGGAGCAGGAAAAGGCCACCGCGCGTGCCGTCGAAGAAGTCAGCCGAGGCGGTGTCCCGGGCGACCGGACCGATGACCATGGCCGCTCCTTTCTGATCGATGGAGGTGTGAGTCGATGTAGGTATGAGCCGATGGGGATGAAACGCCATCCTCAGAAGGCCGAGGCGCTTCCGAGCACCAGGGTGCTGTGATGGTCGAGGTAGCCGCCGTTCCCCGAGACGAGCACCACGTCATGACGGCGCGCCTGGCGTTCGCCGCCCTGGCCACGCGCCTGGACGACCCCCTCGGAAAGCGGGGTCATGCCCCACATGTAGTAGGAGGAGAGCTGGCCGCCGCCGGTGTTCAGCGGTAGCGATCCCCCCGGCCCCAGCACCCCTGGCTCCGACACGAACGCGCCGCCCTCACCCTTGCCGCAGAACCCGTAGTCCTCCAGGGTGAGCAGCACGGTGAACGTGTAGCAGTCGTACAGTTCCAGCACGTCGACGTCGTCGACGCCGACGCCGGCCATCTTCAGAGCAGCCGGGCCCGACCTCGCGGCTCCACTCACCAAGCCGAAGTCGTCGTCACGACGCATTCGTTTTCCGGGATGAGCTTGCCCCCAGCCCATCACGGACACCGGAGGCTGGGCCAGCGACGCGGCTCGATCGGCGGTGGTCACGATCACCGCGACGCCACCGTTGGAGACAAGGCAACAGTCGAGCAGGTGGAACGGTTCGACGACGAACCGGGACTCCTGGTGGTCGGCGAGGGTGATCGGGTCGCGTAGCTGGGCCAGTGGGTTCATTCCGGCCCACGCTCGCTGTGCGACGGCCACGGCGCCGAGTTGCTCACTTGTCGTGCCGAAAGCCCGCATGTGGCGGCGTGCGGCCAGCGCGTAGAACGTGTTGGGGCCGGCGAACCCGCTGGCGTCGAGCAACCCCGCCCAGCCGCGCGGCGCGGCCCGTCCCGCGTACGCGGAACCGCTACCGCGCCCGGGCTGTAACGGGGCGTCGGCGAAGACACATGCCACGGTGTCGGCCATGCCGGATTCCACGGCCATGGCCGCGTACTGGACCATCGCACCCGCTGTGGAGCCGAACGCCTGCATCTGGGTGAGCAGTCGCAGGTCGTGCAGACCGAGGTCGACCTGCAGACTGAGGTCCACCGACCGGGTCACGCCCGCGGACACCAGCAGACCGTCGATGTCGGAGAGCCTGACACCGGCGTCCTCAGCAGCCCGCCTCACCGCTTCGGCCGCGAACCGCTGCGAGGTCGGCCCGTAGACCTTGCCCATCTCGGTCAACCCCAGGCCGACGATCGCGGCACGGCGGTGCGCGGGCCTGTCACCCCTGGCGCTCATAGGCGACCTCACTCCGGTCTCTCAGCGGCTGCCCTCGATATCCCGATGCGCGGACGAGGGTTGAAAAATGCGGCCATGGGCGCCACCGGGCGTGCAAAAAGCTTTCGACGCGTGGCGGTTCCATGTGGTCCGACCTGAACGTCATGCTAAATGCGGCAGTTGACGGGCGCATCTGCTCTAGTAGGCGATCGGGGTGGAACCGAGCGCGATAATGGGGAAACGATCTATATTTGAGCTGGTCAGAGCCCACTAGGTCGTGCGAAGTAATCGAATGTGTCTAACTTGGTGTTAGTCGAGAAGGAGCTGGGTGTTCTAATCTGCAAGCCGTAAGAGGTCGCCATTTCGGCGTCCTGGTAAGACATTCTCAGGGCCACAGGCAAAAGGCTGCGCCGCTCCCGGTCCGGGGAGGTCACGCCGTCGTCGCGGGAGCGGGTTCGGCGGGCCTCTGTCAGCTCGACGAGCCCCAACGAGTTGGAGACCGGCCGATGCCGTGCCACAACCCTTCTGTCGGATGAGGACTGACATGCGACCGATTCCCTATGCTCTGCGCTCACCGTTGACGACCATCGGCAACGGCCGCAACGTCAACTGGCTGCTGGAGACACGGGCGGCGAACCGGGCGACCCACCCGTTCCTTGTCTGGGAGCCGTTCGCCGCCACCGGACGCACCTGGACCTATGCCGAGTTCGCCCATGACGTCGCGGCGATCGCCGAAGGGCTGCGCCGACGCGGCGTCCGGGCGGGCGACGTGGTGCTCATCCATTTGGACAACTGCCCGGAATATGTCCTCACCTGGTTCGCGTGCGCCAGGATCGGAGCGATCGCGGTCTGTACGAACACCCGATCGTCGCAGGACGAGCTGAGCTACTTCGGCAGTCACTCAGGCGCTTCCGTCGTGGTCACTCAGCCCAGTCTGGCATCGGTCGTGACGAACGCCATTCCCGACGCCAAGGCGGTGTTCGTCACCGACCACAACGCCGGTGACCCGGTGGCGGCCGCCGACCTGCCCGGCCGTACCGACCGCTTCGCGGCGCTGCTGGACAACGAGCCCGGCCCAGCCCACCAAGGTGGCGCCCTGGACCCGACCCTGGTTCTCTACACCTCGGGCACCACAGGCCGGCCGAAAGCGGTCACGTGGACCCATGCCAACACCATGTGGGCGGCCAAGGTCAACGGGTCGCACATAGGTCTGGGGCCCGCCGACGTCACCCAGGTCTACCTCCCGCTGTTCCACACCAACGCGCAGTCCTACTCGATCCTGCCCACCCTGTGGGCCGGTGGGACGGCGGTTCTCCAGCCGCGCTTCTCCGCCTCGCGCTTCTGGGACGTCGCGCACAAGCACAACTGCACCTTCGCCTCTCAGATCTACTTCGCGCTGCGCGCCTTGGCCAACCGCGACGTCCCTGAACGGCACACCTTCACCCGCTGGGCAACGGGCATGTCCGGGCATCCCACGGAGAGGCTCTTCAACGTCCCGATCATCGGGTGGTACGGCATGACCGAGACCGTCGCGGCCCCGATCGTCGGCGATCTGCTCGTACCGAACAGGGCCGGCACGATCGGCCGCGCGGCGACCCAGTACGAGATCGCCGTACTTGACCCTGACGGCAGCCCGGTGGGCGTCGGCGAGACCGGAGACCTCCGGGTGCGCGGCATCCCCGGGGTGTCCCTCTTCGGCGGTTACCTGCATGACGAAGCCGCCACCGCCGCCGCCTTCGACGAGCACGGTTGGTTCATCACCGGCGACCGGCTGACCGTGCACGAGGACGGCTCGGTGAGCTATGCCGACCGCAGCAAGGACATGCTGCGGGTGGGCGGGGAGAACGTCGCGGCGTCCGAAATAGAACGGGTCGTCCTCGGCGTCGCCGGCGTGGCGGAGGCGGCGGTCGTCGGAGCGCCCGACCCGATGCTGGACGAGGTGCCGGTCGCCTTCGTCGTGCCCCGGCCCGGGGGGACCGGCGGCGACCTGGCGGAGGCGGTCCTGGCCGCGTGCCGCCGGGACCTGGCCGACTTCAAGGTCCCTCGTGAGGTCAGGGTCGTGGACGACCTGCCGCGTTCGACCCTGGAGAAGGTCGCCAAGAACGAACTGCGCGTGTTGCTGCGATCCGAGGCGCGGCCGCCCCGGCGTTGACAGGGCTCACCTCACGGCTCCGAAACGGGCCGAGCACCCGGCGCCTGAGGTGCCGCCCGCCGTGAACGCCTGGGAGCGGACGCCCGCGCGTGACTGACCGCTGCCCGGCCGGGGAAGCGGGCGGCGAGCCGTACGGATGTCAGGCGGGGGGCTTGGCGGTGGCGGGGACGGTGGAGAGCTCGACGGTGCAGAAGGCGCAGCGGCGGGCCTCGACGGGGATGTCGCTGAGGCACTCGGGGCACTGCTTCTCGGTCGCCTCCTTCTTGGAGTCGAAGAGGTTGAGGAAACGGGTCATCGGCAGGACGACCAGCCAGTACACGACGGCCGCCACGATGAGGAAACTCAGCACGTGGTTGATGAAGTCGCCGTACTTGAACTGCGCGCCGTTCACCGTGAAGACGTACGAGGAGAAGTCCGGCTTCTTACCGCCGGTGATCGCGCCGATGAGGGGGGTGATGAGGTCGCCCACGAGGGCCTGGATGAGACCGCTGAAGGTGGCCCCCACGACGACCGCCACAGCCAGCTCAACCAGGTTGCCGCGCATGATGAACTTCTTGAATCCGGTCATAGGGCAACGCCCTATCCCGTATCACTATCGCTATGCAAGGTCTGCGCAAGGTCCTATGCGAGGTCTTGACGCGAGAGGTGCCGACGCCTACGGTTCCCCCCAAGGTAAGGAAACCTTACTAATAAATGGGGTTCCGTTGTCGCGACGTCTCACCTCCGCGCTCGCTTCGGCTGCGCTGATCACCCTTGCGGCCGCCCTGCCGGCGGACGCCCAGTCCACAGCAACGCCCACTCACGCCTCCGCGCACGCGAGCGCGCCCAAGCTCGTTCCGGTGCCCGTGTCGCTGCACGTGACGAGCGGGACGTACCAGATCACGGCCAAGACCAAGATCGTCGTCCCGTCCGGGACCGGCCTGCGCGCCGCCTCCTATCTCGCGAGCCTGCTGCGCAGGTCGACCGGGTTCCCGCTGCCGATCGCCCGGGAGGGTGCAGGCATCGTCCTCGACGCGAGCGGCGGGGTGGGCCAGGGGGACGAGGGATACCGCCTGTCGGTCACGAGTGACGGTGTCCTGATAAATGCGGACACGGGGGAGGGGCTCTTCCGTGGCGTCCAGACGCTCCGCCAGCTCCTTCCGGCCAAGGTCGAGAGCCACGCCAAGCAGGCGGGGCCGTGGGCGGTCTCCGGAGTGGAGATCGAGGACTATCCCCGCTTCGCCTACCGCGGCGCGATGCTCGACGTCGCCCGCCACTTCTTCAGCGTCAAGCAGGTCAAGCGGTACATCGACCTCGCCGCGGCCTACAAGGTCAACGCCTTCCATCTGCACCTCAGCGACGACCAGGGCTGGCGGATCGCCATCAAGAGCTGGCCCCGGCTGGCGAAGTTCGGCGGGAGGACGGCCGTCGACGGGGACCCCGGCGGCTACTACACCCAGGCCGACTACCGGGAGATCGTGAAGTACGCGCAGCAGCGGTTCATCACGGTCATCCCGGAGATCGACACTCCCGGGCACACCAACGCCGCCCTCGCGTCGTACGCCAAGCTCAACTGCGACGGCAAGGCGCCCAAGCCGTACACCGGGACGGACGTGGGCTTCAGCTCGCTCTGCACCGGCAAGGACATCACCTACGCGTTCCTCGACGACGTCATCCGGGAGCTGGCCAAGCTGACCCCCGGGCCGTACATCCACATCGGCGGCGACGAGGCGCACAGCACCAAGCAGAAGGACTACGTCAAGTTCATCGGCAAGGTGCAGAAGATCGTCCACAAGTACGGCAAGAGCATGATGGGCTGGGAGGAGATCGCCAACGCGAAGATCAGCCAGGACTCGGTCGCCGCGCACTGGAACCCGGTCACCGGCACCCAGGAGGGCACCGAGCCCGCCCGGAGCGCCGCCAAGCAGGGCGTCAAGCTCATCATGGCCCCGGCGGACCGCGCGTACCTCGACATGAAGTACACCCACAAGACCCCGCTCGGGCAGGACTGGGCCGGGCTCGTGGAGGCGCGCCGGGCGTACGACTGGGACCCCGCCAAGCTCATCACCGGCGTGGGGGAGAGCGACGTCCTCGGCGTCGAGGCCCCCATCTGGACCGAGACCATGAAGACGCTCTCCGAGGTGGAGTACATGGCCTATCCGCGGCTGCCCGGCATCGCCGAGATCGGCTGGTCGCCCGCGTCCAGCCACTCGTGGCGCGGCTACCGGTCGCGGATCGCGGCCCAGGGGCCGCGGTGGGTCGCCGGCTCGGTCAGCTTCTACCGGTCGCCGCAGATTCCGTTCTGACCGGCGCCGAGTCCCGGTACGGCCGAGCCGTACCGGGATGTCGGCATTTCTTGACGTTTCATGTCAGTGAAACAAATTGGGCCTTGACGATGAACGGCCGGGGCTGGTCCCATTAGCGACAAGTTAGGAACCTTTCCTAACTTGTGTCCTGTCATGATCAGCCGGACCGGCGCCTGTCGGGGGCGTTGCGGCGTACGGCTCGGCGGAGAGGGCCGTACAAGGTGTTCCCCCGCAGTTTCCGTCGTCCTTTAGTCCTTTTAGCCTCCCTGGCCACCGTCGCGAGCGCGCAGCTCGTCATCTCCGGGCCGGCCTCGGCGGCTACCCGATATGAGGCGGAGAACGCCACGATCTCCCAGGGAGTCGTGGAGTCCAACCACCTCAACTTCTCCGGCACCGGGTTCGTCAACGGCGACAACATCGCCGCCAGTTACACCGAGTTCACCTTCACCGCCGCGAGCGCCGGAACCGCGACCCTCGTGCTGCGGTACGCCAACGGCACCACCAGTGACCGGCCCGCCGATGTGGCGGTCAACGGCACCGTCGTGTCGGCCAACCGTTCCTTCCCGGTGACGGCCAACTGGGACACCTGGGCCAACTCCACCATCACCGCGCCGGTGAACGCCGGCACCAACACGCTGCGGGTGACCGCGACGACCGCGGGCGGCAACCCCAATCTCGACTACGTGGATGTCGATGTCACGGCGGCACCGCCGCCGGGGACGGTGTACCAGGCCGAGGACGCGACCATCTCCCAGGGCGCGGTGGCGACCAACCACCTGGGCTACACGGGCACCGGGTTCGTGGACTACACCAACATCACCGGCAGCTACGTGGAGTTCACCGTCAACGCGGCCGCCGCCGGTGCCGCGTCGCTGACGCTGCGGTACGCCAACGGCACCGCGATCGACCGCGCGATGGACGTCACAGTGAACGGCGCCTCGGCCGGGAGCCGGTCCTACCCCGCCACGGCGAACTGGGACACCTGGGTCGACGACACTTTCACCGTCAACCTGAACGCCGGGTCGAACAAGGTGCGGTTCACGGCCACCACGGCCAACGGCGGTCCCAACCTGGACAAGCTGACGGTCTCGGCCTCCTCGGGTGGCGGTGACACCCAGGCCCCGACCACGCCCGGCACCCCGTCGTGCACCAACATCGGGACCAACAGCCTGACCCTGAACTGGGGGGCCTCGACCGACAACGTGGGCGTCGTCGCGTACGACATCTACAACGACGGCAACAAGCTGGCCGAGGCTCCGGGCAGCCAGACCTCGACCAACCTGACGGGCCTCACGCCGAACACGACGTACAACCTGTCGGTGTTCGGGCGGGACGCGGCGGGCAACGTGTCGATCGGCAGCGCGAAGGTGCCCTGCACCACCCTGGCGAGCACCGACACGCAGGCGCCCACCACGCCCTCCGGCCTGACCAGCTCGAACGTCACCGCGAACAGCGTCAACCTGGCCTGGACCGGTTCGACGGACAACGTCGGGGTCACCTCCTACGAGGTGCGCAGCGGCTCGTCGGTCTACAAGACGGTGACCGGCACCCCGCCCGCCACCTCCACCACGGTCACCGGCCTCGCCTGCAACAGCCCGTACACGCTGGCCGTCGTCGCTCTCGACGCGGCGGGCAACGCTTCCGCGGCGAGCAACTCGGTGAGCTTCACGACCCAGACCTGTGGCGCCTCGGACGGCGGCGTGCCGTCGAGCATCTCGACGGTCTCGTCCGGCTGGACGATCCCGTGGGGCATCTACTGGATGCCCGACGGCCAGACGGCCCTCGCGACCGAGCGGGACGACAAGGTGACCGCCGGCCAGTTCAAGGTCTTCAAGGTCACCCTCGCGGGGGCGCGGACCCAGGTCGGCACCGTGCCGAACGTGATGACCACCGGTGGTGAGGGCGGCCTCCTCGGCGTGGCCGTCGACCCGAACTGGGCTTCCAACCACTACGTGTACTTCTTCCACACGGCCTCCGAGGGCAACCGGATCGTCCGGATGACCTACGACGGCTCGTCGCTGAGCGGGTACACGATCCTGGTCCAGGGGATCAAGAAGAACAAGTACCACAACGGAGGCCGCCTGGCCTTCGGCCCGGACGGCTACCTCTACGCCTCCACCGGTGACGCGCAGACGTCCAACCTCGCGCAGGACAAGACCTCGCTCAACGGCAAGATCCTGCGCATGACCACGACGGGCCAGCCCGCCCCGGGCAACCCGTTCGGCACCCTGGTCTACAGCTACGGCCACCGCAACCCGCAGGGCCTGGCGTTCGACCGCAACGGCCGCCTGTGGGAGGCCGAGTTCGGCAACAGCGCCTTCGACGAGCTCAACCTGATCAAGCCGGGCGCCAACTACGGGTGGCCGACCTGTGAGGGCACCTGCAGCGTCTCCGGCATGACCAACCCCAAGAAGACCTGGTCGGTCGACCAGGCGTCGCCCAGCGGCATCGCCATCGTCCGCAACGTCATCTACATGGCGGCCCTCCGGGGCGAGCGGATGTGGCGCATCCCGATCACGGGCGACACCGAGAGCGTCGGCACCGCGACCGCGTACTACGTCGGCACCTACGGCCGGCTGCGGACCGTGGTCAAGGTTCCCGGCGTCGACCAGCTCTGGCTGAGCACCACCAACAGTGACAACAACGGTGGGGCCGCCAACGGCGCGGACAAGATCTTCAAGATCGTCATCAACTGATCGGATGTAATCCGGCGGCCGCGTCTCGCGCGGCCGCCGGCCTTTCTTGCGTATAACAGGCCGCGCCGCGAGGCATGGCGGAAAGGCAGACCGAGGTGCGCCGCACCATCACCACAGTCATGGCCGGGAGTGTCCTGGCCGCCCTCGTCCAGTTAGCCGTCTCAGGGCCCGCTTCGGCGGCGACCCGCTACGAGGCGGAGAACGCCACGGTCTCTCAGGGGGTCGTGGAGTCCAACCATCTCAACTTCTCGGGCACCGGGTTCGTGAACGGTGACAACGTCGCGGGTAGTTACACGCAGTTCACGTTCGACGCGGCGAGCGCGGGGACGGCGACGCTGGTCCTGCGGTACGCCAATGGGACGGGTGCCGCCCGGACGGCTGATGTCGCGGTGAACGGGTCGGTCGTGTCGGCGAACCGGTCCTTCGCGGCGACGACGAACTGGGACACGTGGGTGAACTCGACGATCACCGCGCCGGTGAACGCGGGGTCGAACACGCTGCGGGTGACGTCGACGTCCGCGGGTGGTAACCCGAACCTCGATTACCTGGATGTCGATGTGGCGGCGGCGCCGCCGCCGGGGACGGTGTACCAGGCCGAGGATGCGACGTTGTCGCAGGCGGGTGTGTTCACCAACCACCTGGGCTTCACCGGGACCGGGTTCGTGGACTACGTGAACACGACCGGTGGGTATGTGGAGTTCAACGTCAACGCGGCGGCGGCGGGTCCGGCGTCGGTGGTGTTGCGGTATGCCAACGGGACGGCGACGAACCGGCCGTTGGAGTTCGCGGTGAACGGTTCGACGGTGGCGACGCGGAACTACAACGCGACGACGAACTGGGACACCTGGGCGGATGACACGTTCACGGTGAACCTGGCCGCGGGTGCGAACACGATCCGGGCGACGGCGACCACGGTCAACGGCGGCCCGAACCTCGACAAGATCACTGTGTCGGGTTCGACCGGTGGTGGTGACACGCAGGCGCCGTCGGTTCCGTCGGGTCTGGCGGTGTCCGGGACGACGTCCAGCAGCATCAGCCTGTCGTGGAGCGCGTCGACCGACAACGTCGGTGTGACGGGCTACAAGGTGTATGAGGGCAGCACGGTCGTGGCGAGCCCGTCGGGGACCTCGGCGACGATCTCGGGTCTGGCCGCTTCCAGCTCGCACACCTACACGGTGAGCGCGGTGGACGCCGCCGGTAACGAGTCGGCCAAGAGCGCCTCCGTCACCGGCACGACGACCGGCGGCTCGACCGGCCCGTCCTTCGCCGTCGCACCGTACGAGTACCTCGGCTGGGGCAGCCCGCAGTCGCCCACCAGCGTGATGTCGGCGACCGGCGTCAAGTGGTTCACCCTCGCCTTCATGCTCTCCGACGGTGGCTGCAACCCGGCCTGGGACGGCTCCCGTCCGCTGACCGGCGGGTCGGACCAGTCGGCTATCAACTCCATCCGCAACGCGGGCGGCGACATCGTCATCTCCTTCGGCGGTTGGAGCGGCAACAAGCTCGGTGAGCACTGCTCCAGCGCCTCCGCTCTCGCGGGCGCGTACCAGAAGGTCATCAACGCCTACAACCTCAAGGTCATCGACATCGACATCGAGGCCACCGAGTTCACCACCGCGACCGTCCGGCAGCGCGTGATCGACGCCCTGAAGATCGTCAAGACCAACAACCCGGGCATCAAGACCGTCATCACCATGGGCACCACCCCGAGTGGTCCCGACTCGACCGGCACGGACCTCATCAACCGGGGCGCCGCGGCGGGCTTCCAGAACGACGTCTGGACCATCATGCCGTTCGACTTCAACGGCCACACCGGCACCATGGGCCAGGCCACGGTCAGCGCCATGGAGGGCCTGAAGGCCAAGGTCAAGGCCGCGTACGGCTACAGCGACTCGGTCGCCTACGCCCACATCGGCCTTTCCTCCATGAACGGCAAGACCGACGAGACCGACGAGACCGTCACCACGACGGACTTCCAGACCATGCTCTCCTACGCCCAGCAGCACCACATCGGCCGCCTGACCTTCTGGTCCATCAACCGGGACCGGCAGTGCGTCGCCGGCGGCGACGCGGATGCCTGCAGCGGCATCTCGCAGTCGCCGTACGCCTTCACCAAGATTTTCGTCCAGTACACAGGGTGATGACATGCGCATGAAATCCCTCATCGTCGCCGCGGGGCTGCTGTTGCCCCTCGCCGCGGCGCATCCGGCGGCAGCCGCCGCCACTCGCTACGAGGCGGAGAACGCCACGGTCTCTCAGGGGGTCGTGGAGTCCAACCATCTCAACTTCTCGGGCACCGGGTTCGTGAACGGTGACAACGTCGCGGGTAGTTACACGCAGTTCACGTTCGACGCGGCGAGCGCGGGGACGGCGACGCTGGTCCTGCGGTACGCCAATGGGACGGGTGCCGCCCGGACGGCTGATGTCGCGGTGAACGGGTCGGTCGTGTCGGCGAACCGGTCCTTCGCGGCGACGACGAACTGGGACACGTGGGTGAACTCGACGATCACCGCGCCGGTGAACGCGGGGTCGAACACGCTGCGGGTGACGTCGACGTCCGCGGGTGGTAACCCGAACCTCGATTACCTGGATGTCGATGTGGCGGCGGCGCCGCCGCCGGGGACGGTGTACCAGGCCGAGGATGCGACGTTGTCGCAGGCGGGTGTGTTCACCAACCACCTGGGCTTCACCGGGACCGGGTTCGTGGACTACGTGAACACGACCGGTGGGTATGTGGAGTTCAACGTCAACGCGGCGGCGGCGGGTCCGGCGTCGGTGGTGTTGCGGTATGCCAACGGGACGGCGACGAACCGGCCGTTGGAGTTCGCGGTGAACGGTTCGACGGTGGCGACGCGGAACTACAACGCGACGACGAACTGGGACACCTGGGCGGATGACACGTTCACGGTGAACCTGGCCGCGGGTGCGAACACGATCCGGGCGACGGCGACCACGGTCAACGGCGGCCCGAACCTCGACAAGATCACTGTGTCGGGTTCGACCGGTGGTGGTGACACGCAGGCGCCGTCGGTTCCGTCGGGTCTGGCGGTGTCCGGGACGACGTCCAGCAGCATCAGCCTGTCGTGGAGCGCGTCGACCGACAACGTCGGTGTGACGGGCTACAAGGTGTATGAGGGCAGCACGGTCGTGGCGAGCCCGTCGGGGACCTCGGCGACGATCTCGGGTCTGGCCGCTTCCAGCTCGCACACCTACACGGTGAGCGCGGTGGACGCCGCCGGTAACGAGTCGGCCAAGAGCGCCTCCGTCACCGGCACCACGAACAGCAGCGGCGGTGACACGCAGGCCCCGTCCGTGCCGACCGGCCTCGCGGTGGGCACCACGACCTCCAGCAGCATCAGCCTGTCGTGGAGCGCCTCGACCGACAACGTCGGCGTGACGGGCTACAAGGTGTATGAGGGCAGCACGGTCGTGGCGAGCCCGTCGGGGACCTCGGCGACCATCAGCGGTCTGGCCGCTTCCAGCTCGCACACCTACACGGTGAGCGCGGTGGACGCCGCCGGTAACGAGTCGGCCAAGAGCGCCTCCGTCACCGGCACCACCAAGGCGGCCACCGGCGGCCTGAACGTGCCGTTCGGCAGCCACCAGTTCCCGTACGCCCCGGGGACGATCCTCCCGACCGGTTCCCAGGCGACGCTCGACCAGAAGGTGATCGACTACTACAACAAGTGGAAGGCCGCCTTCCTCAAGCAGAACTGCGGCAACGGCTGGTACGAGGTCATCTCGCCCGACGCCGACCACCCGTACGTCGCCGAGGGCCAGGGCTACGGCATGGTCATCCTCGCCACGATGGCCGGGGCCGACCCGAACGCCAAGACCGCGTTCGACGGCATGGTCAAGTTCATGCTCGCCCACCCGTCGGTGAACAACGCGAACCTCCTGGCGGCCGAGCAGGACACCTCCTGCAAGAGCGTCAACGGCTCGGACTCGGCGACCGACGGCGACCTCGACGTCGCCTACGGCCTGCTGCTCGCCGACAAGCAGTGGGGCAGCGCCGGGACCTACAACTACAAGGACCTGGCCGTCAAGCACATCAACGCCATCAAGGCGAGCGAGGTCAACTCGACCACGCACCTGATGCTGCTCGGCGACTGGAGCGGCTCCGGCGACTCCACGCACTACATCACCCGCTCGTCCGACTGGCTGATCGACCACTTCCGGGCGTTCAAGAAGGCCACCGGCGACACCGCGTGGGACACGATCAGGACCGCCCACCAGAACCTGATCACCTCGCAGCAGGCCAACTACGCGTCGAGCACGGGTCTGCTGGCCGACTTCATCGTCAACACCAACACCACGCCCAAGCCCGCGGGCGGGCAGGTGCTGGAGGACCCGAACGACGGCAAGTACTGGTGGAACGCCTGCCGTGACCCGTGGCGGATCGGCTCGGACGCCGTCACCAGCGGTGACAGCGCCTCCCTCGCCTCGGCGCGGAAGCTGAACAGCTGGATCAAGAGCAAGACCGGCGGCAACCCCAACAGCATCGCGGTGGGTTACTCGCTGTCCGGCACCCAGATCAGCAGTGGCAGCGAGCCGGCGTTCTTCGCGCCGTTCGCCGTCACCGCCATGACGGACTCCGGCAGCCAGGCGTGGCTGGACTCGCTCTGGAACAAGATGCTCAACACGTCGTTCACCTCGACCGACTACTACTCCACCAGCGTCCAGCTGCAGGTGATGATCGTCGTCAGCGGCAACTACTGGGTGCCCTGATCTTGATCCGGCCGGACCGTCCCCGGGGCGGTCCGGCCCTCTCCCGCTCACGCGGGGGTCGTCATCCGAAGAGCCGTGGTCTGTCCGCAGACCACGGCTCTCTCGCCTTTTCGGGAGGACCCCCGCCATGATCACGCCCCCCTCCGCCATGATCACGGGGGTGAAGGGGGTGGCTACGGCGGTAGGGTCCTGCCGTAAGGGATCACGGGGACAGGTGGCCGGCCCGCGTATGACCGGTCCGGCCCGGTTCCCGCCCCGACCGCAGCGCCAGCCACTGCATGCCGTGGCGGTCCGCACAGCCGCAGCGGCGCGTCCTTCAGTCGTAATCCGAAAGGCTCCCCAGTATGACCACCTCCCGCCGGATCGTCCCGCACGGTGTCACGGGCACCCTGACGAGCGCGTTGACGGGCGTGCTCGCGACGGCCCTGCTCACTGGGCTGCTCGCCGGCTGCACAGGGCCGGCCCAGAAGGCCGGGGACGCCTCCGCCTCCCCGGCTGCGTCCTCCCCGGCGGGTGTCTCGACCGAGTCCCCGACGACGACGGCCGCGCCGACCGGCACACCGACCGACGCGCCGACCGGCACACCGACCCAGACACCGGCTGAGACACCCGCCGCGACACCGGGCTTCAACAACGCCGATGTCATGTTCGCGCGGATGATGATCCCGCATCACCTGCAGGCCATCGACATGGCGACCCTCGCCCAGACCCGGGCGGGGGACCAGTGGGTCAGGGACATGGCGGACAAGATCCTGGAGGCCCAGGACCCGGAGATCCGCACCCTCAAGAGCTGGCTCGACAAGTGGGGCGCGGAGCCGCTGCCGCGCGACCACCGCATGCCGGGCATGCAGACCGCGGCCGACATCGCCAAGCTGGCCAAGGCCGAGGGCCCGGCGTTCGACCGGCTGTTCGTCACGATGATGATCGAGCACCACGGCGGCGCCGTCCAGATCGCCGAGGTGGAGCAGGCCAAGGGCGCCGACCCCGACGCCAAGGCCATGGCCGAGTCGATGGCCGCCACGCAGCGGGCCGAGGTCAAGGAGATGAAGAAATACCTGCCCAAGCTCAAGTGACCCGCGTCGGGGCTTTCAGGCCTCGTACGTGTCGAGCCTGGGCGGGAGGGCGTTCCAGGTGCAGAACGCCGAGGACTCGTGAGTGCCCTGGAGGAAGGTCACGCGGAGCCAGCCTGTGTTCTCCCACACCTTGAGCTCGTAGCCGTCGTTGGGCGTCGCGGTCACGACCCGGCAGTCCTTGTCCGTGACCGCGATCGTCGCCCTGCCGCCCTTGAGCGTGAACGTGTGCAGGCTTTCACCCGTCGGGCTCGGCGTCGGGCGGCTCGGCGGGTTCGCCGGCCCGGCCGTCGGCCTGACCGTCGGCCTGGTGGTCGCCTTGGTGGTGGACCCGGCCGTCGAGTGCGGCCGGGAGGAGGGCGACGCCGGCGAGGAAGGCGAATGCCGGGCCGGTGATACACGGACAGGCGTCCTGGGCGAGGGGGAGGCCTTCGCGGTCGGAGACGTGTGCCGGTGCGGCGCAGGACCCATCAGCGGCACGGCGGCGGTCACCGTGGGAGCGACCGCACCGGCGACGGCGACCACGGGAGCGAGGGGAGCTTCGTCCAGGACCGTGCTGCGCAGCACGTCACGCACGCCGAGCCAGGACACGCCCACGGCCAGCGCGGTCGCACCGCACCAAGCAAGCGTATAACCGACGCACCGTCTCATCGGCCGATCACTCTATCGGCACCGGGCCCGCTCCGTACTCATAAGTAGCCACCCCGTCTGCTCTCCGGCAGGAGTGGTTCCCGAGGATATGAAGGATATTTCGCGTTACGGGCGTGATAAGGGGGACGCGGTGCGCTATGGGCGTGTACTTTCTGGCCCATGGCGACCGTTCTGCTGGTGGAGGACGACGAGTTCGTCCGCTCCGCGATCATCCGCGACCTGAGGGGCCGGAGCCATGCTGTGCGCAGCGCGGGACGGGCCTTGGACGCCCTGCGCGAGATCGCCCACTCCGCGCCCGACGTGGTCATCCTCGACCTCGGGCTGCCGGACCTGGACGGGGCCGAAGCGCTCAAGATGCTCCGGGCCATCTCCGACGTGCCGGTCATCGTCGCGACCGCCCGTGACGACGAGGCGGAGATCGTCAGGCTGCTGCAGGAAGGCGCCGACGACTACATCGTCAAGCCCTTCTCCGGCGACCACCTGAACGCGCGACTGGAGGCGGTGCTGCGGCGGGCCCGGTCCGGCGCCCCGTCGAAGGTGGTCCGCGTGGGCGGCATCTCCATCGACTCCGAGCGCCGGGAGGCCCTTCTGGACGGCGCGCCGCTCGACCTGACGCGCCGCGAGTTCGACCTGCTCGCGTACCTGTGCGCACGGCCGGGCCATGTCGTCTCCCGCAAGGAACTGCTGACCGAGGTCTGGCGGCAGTCCTACGGCGACGACCAGACGATCGACGTGCACCTTTCCTGGCTGCGCCGCAAGCTGGGCGAGAGCGCCTCCCAGCCGCGCTACCTGCATACGGTCCGAGGGGTCGGCGTCCGGCTCAGCCCTCCCGCACCCCCGCCGTGACCATCCACGCCGCCCTCCCCGCCGCCGTGACCGTCAACGGGGGGCGGGCGTGAGGCGCCGTCTGGCCCTCGTCGCGGTGGCGGTGACGGCGATGGTGGCGCTGGCCTTCCTCATCCCGCTGGCGGTGGCGGTCAGGGAGATCGCCGAGAGTCGCGCCCTCGCCGACGCCGAGCGGCAGGCCACCACGATCGTCCCCGCGCTGGTCGTCACCAACGACGCCAAGGCGCTGGAAAGGGCGCTGGCCAGCACCCCGGTGGGGGCCGAGCGGCTTGCCGTACACCTTCCCGACGGCACGGTCGTCGGCTCGTCGCGGGCTCCGGGCGCCGACATCGCGCGGGCCGACAAGAGAGCGAAGACCGTTCGCCTTGGCGGGGGATATGTGCTGCTCAAGCCGGTCGCCCTCGCAGGAGGCCGGCGGGCGGTGATCGAGGTGTACGCGCCGGAGGCGGACCTCACGAAGGGCGTCGCCACGTCGTGGGCCGTGCTGACCGTTGTCGCGGTAGTCCTCGTCGTGGGCTCGGTGGCGGTCGCCGACAGGCTGGGGGCCGGCGTCGTCCGGGCGGCCCGCCGTCTCGGTGACGCGGCGGCCTCCCTCGGATCTGGCGACCTGTCCGTCCGGATCGTGCCGGACGGGCCGCCGGAGCTGGTCGCGGCCGGGCAGGCGTTCAACGCCATGGCCGATCAGGTGGCGGGGCTGCTCGCGGCCGAGCGCGAGCTGGCGGCCGACCTCTCGCACCGGCTGCGCACGCCGCTGACCGCGCTGCGCCTCAACGTGGGCGGCGCCGGTCCCGAGGCGGAGCAGAGCAGGCTCGCCATCGATCGGCTCGAACGGGCGGTGGACGAGATCATCGAGGCTGCCCGCAGGCCGTCCCGTCCGGTGGCGAGCGGCTGCGACGCGGCGGAGGTGCTGCGGGAGCGGCTCGCCTTCTGGTCGGCGCTCGCGGAGGATCAGGAGCGCCCCTGGCAGCTCATCGGGGCGGACGTGGCCACCAGGGTGCCGGTGCCTGCCGCCGATCTCGGCGCGGCCGTCGACGTGCTGCTCGGGAACGTGTTCCGGCACACGCCGCAGCGGGCCGAGTTCCGGGTCACTCTGCATCAGGGAGTGGGGATGGTGGGCGTCCTGATCGCGGACGCCGGTCCCGGCATCGCCGACCCTGAGGGCGCTCTGCGGCGGGGCCACAGCGGCGCGGGCTCCACGGGCCTGGGGCTCGACATCGCCCGCCGTCTGGCGGAGTCGACGGGCGGCAACGTCCGGATCGAGCCGTCGGCGCTCGGCGGCACGGGCGTGCATCTGTGGCTCCGGACCGACGGCCGCCCGGCGGCACGCGCCCCGCGCCGCCTGCTCCGCCGCACACGGGCTCGCTGATCCGGCCCCTCTGAATCCGGCCCCGCTGAATCCGGGCCGGTCGTACTCCAGCTCGTCCCGCGACCGAAGGCCCTCCACGCCGAACTCTCCGCGATCAACGCCGACGAGCTCAGGGGCCGGGCCGCGGGCGGCCGGCAAGACGGCGGCGACCGGTAGCGACGTGCAGGAAACTGCACACCAGTTTGCGCCTGGTGGCAGCTATGGGAGTGGTGCGGCTAACCGGGTTGGCTTTCCCGTAATTCCTACTTGCTTTACATGGAATATCCGTTTACTGTCGGGCCATGACGCCATTCGAGGAGCTGACCCGGCGCGGCCACGTGGACTTCTGTCGCGTGGCCAGCGCCCTGTGTCGCGCTGGCTGATCCCCCCGGTCCTCTCCATTTCCCTACGGCTGTGCCGTACTGGACGAAAGGCGCAATCATGTCCAACGACCTGCAGATTTCCCCTGTCGCCGGGCGTATCGGAGCGAAGATCTCCGGTGTGAAGCTCGGCGGCGACCTCGGCAAGGCGACCGTCAAGGAGATCAGGAACGCCCTGCTCCGGCATAAGGTGATCTTCCTCCGTGGCCAGGACCACCTGGACGCGGACGGCCAGGTCGCCTTCGCGGGGCTGCTCGGCCCGCTCACGACGGCCCACCCGACCGTGCCGTCCCTCGACGGTCAGCGGCACGTCCTCGATCTCGACTACAGCTTCGGCCAGAAGGTCGACCGCTGGCACACCGACGTGACGTTCGTCGACCGGCCGCCGCAGGCGTCGGTGCTGCGGGCGATCGAGATCCCTCCCGCCGGTGGGGACACGCTGTGGGCCAACACGGTCACGGCGTACCTCGACCTGCCCTCCGAGTTGCGCGACCTGCTCGACAGGCTCCGCGCGGTGCACACCAACGCGTACGACTACGCCAGGATCGCCTTCTCCGACGACCCTGAGCGGACCAGGGCGTACGCGGAGGTCTTCGCCTCGACCGTCTACGAGACCGAGCACCCGGTCGTCCGGGTGCATCCCGAGACGGGGGAGCGGTCGATCCTGCTCGGCGACTTCGCCCGGCGGCTCGCGGGCCTGCCGTCCGACGTGTCCGAGGGGATCATCAAACTGATCCAGCAGCAGGTCACCAAGGTCGAGAACACCGTACGGTGGCACTGGGCGCCCGGCGACGTGGCGGTCTGGGACAACCGGGCCACCCAGCACCGGGTCGTCCACGACTTCGGCGACCAGCCGAGGCGACTCCAGCGCGTGACCGTCGCGGGCGACGTGCCGGCCGGCGTGGACGGCCGTCCGTCCATCGTGCTGCGGGGTGACGCCGCCGAGTACTCCCAGGTCGCCGCCTGAGTCATCGCCCTCCTTGGGGTGAACACGCCGTTTACGCGCCGTTTCGTGCGCCGTGGCGTGTTCACCCCTTTGGCATACGCGCAGTTAACATGGCAGGACTGTCAGAGGGTTTCGTATGCCTTCCGTGGGCAGGCACCATGTCTGTGAACGAGTGTCATGCCGGCCTAGTGAGCGGGCGTGGCCATAGAGCCGGTGGGTGCCGGGAACTTCCCGCGCGGGCCGCCGAGCCGGAGGGCGAGGAGACCGCGTGAGGGAGATCTGGCCGGGGGACCCCTATCCCCTCGGAGCGACGTACGACGGCGCGGGCACCAATTTCGCGCTGTTCACCGAGGTCGCGGAGAGCGTCGAGCTGTGCCTGTTCGACGACGAGGGCGGCGAGGAGCGGGTGCCGCTCACCGAGGTCGAGGGCTTCGTCTACCACTGCTACCTGCCGGGCGTCGGTCCCGGCCAGCGGTACGGCTACCGCGTGCACGGGCCGTACGCTCCGTCGGAGGGGCAGCGGTGCAACCCAGCCAAGCTGCTGCTCGACCCCTATGCCAAGGCGGTCGAGGGCTCGGTGCGCTGGGACCAGGCCGTTTACGGCTACCGCTTCGGGGAGCCGGACAGCCGTGACGACAGCGACTCCGCGCCGAACATGCCGCGCTCGATCGTGATCAACCCCTTCTTCGGGTGGGGGCACGACCGGCCGCCGGCCACGCCGTACCACGACACGGTGATCTACGAGGCGCACGTCCGCGGCCTGACGATCAACCACCCGAAGATCCCCGAGCGCATCCGGGGGACGTACGCCGCGCTCGGCCACCCGGAGATCATCGACCATCTGACCGGCCTCGGGGTCACCGCGATCGAGCTGATGCCGATCCACCAGTTCGTCACCGACGACGTGCTGGAGAAGCGCGGCCTGTCGAACTACTGGGGCTACAACACGCTCGGCTTCTTCGCGCCGCACAACGCCTACTCCAGTTCAGGGCAGCGCGGCGGGCAGGTGCTGGAGTTCAAGGCGATGGTGAAGGCCCTGCACGAGGCGGGCATCGAGGTCATCCTCGACGTGGTCTACAACCACACCGCCGAGGGCAACCACCTGGGCCCGACCCTGTCCATGCGGGGCATCGACAACGCCAACTACTACCGGCTGGTCGAGGACGACCGCCGCTACTACATGGACACGACGGGCACCGGCAACAGCCTGCTGATGCGGAGCCCGCACGCGCTTCAGCTCATCATGGACTCGCTGCGCTACTGGGTCAGCGACATGCACGTGGACGGCTTCCGCTTCGACCTCGCGTCGTCGCTGGCCAGGGAGCTGCACGAGGTCGACCGGCTGAGCGCGTTCTTCGACCTGGTCCAGCAGGATCCGATCCTGTCGCAGGTCAAGCTCATCGCCGAGCCGTGGGACGTCGGCCCCGGCGGCTACCAGGTGGGCAACTTCCCGGCCCGCTGGACCGAGTGGAACGGCCGCTACCGCGACACGATCCGCGACCTGTGGCGCGGCGAGCCGGCCGCGCTGCCCGAGTTCGCCTCGCGGCTGACCGGCTCGAGCGACCTCTACCAGGACGACAGCCGCCGCCCGGCCGCCTCCATCAACTTCGTCACCTGCCACGACGGCTTCACGCTCCAGGACCTCGTGTCGTACAACGACAAGCACAACGAGGCCAACGGCGAGGAGAACCGCGACGGCGCCGACGACAACCGCTCCTGGAACTGCGGTGTGGAGGGCCCCGCGACCGGCCCGGTGGCGCAGCTCCGCGAGCGGCAGAAGCGCAACTTCCTCACCACGCTGTTCCTCTCGCAGGGCGTGCCGATGCTCTCCCACGGGGACGAGATGGGCCGCACCCAGGGCGGCAACAACAACGCCTACTGTCAGGACAACGAGATCAGCTGGCTCGACTGGTCCGACGTGAGGGAGAACGGGCAGCTTCTGGAGTTCACCCGGCGGCTCGCCCGGCTCCGCCGCGAGCATCCGGTCTTCCGCCGCCGCCGCTTCTTCTACGGCAGGCCGGAGCGCGGCTCCCACGACGAGCTGAGCGACATCGCCTGGCTCACCCCGTCCGGGACCGAGATGACCGACGCCGACTGGCACAACGGGTACGCCAAGGCGCTCGCGGTCTTCCTCAACGGCGACGCCATCACCGAGCCCGACAGGAGGGGCAGGCCGATCACGGACGCCTCGTTCCTGCTGCTGTTCAACGCCCACGACGAGGTCATCCGGTTCACGATCCCCAAGGACTACGGGGAGATGTGGGCGACCGACGTCGACACGGCCATGCCGATCGCGACCGAGTCGCGCATGTGCCGGGCGGGGGAGGCCGTCCCGGTGTCCGGCCGTTCCGTCCGGGTTTTGCGCCGGGTGTAGAGCCTCGTGATCCATTGGAAGGACGTGCCGTGACCTCGACCTACCGCGTGCAGCTCACGCCGGACTTCGGCTTCGGGGAGGTGGCCCGGCTCGCCGGATACCTCCGCGAGCTCGGGGTCGGGCACGTCTACCTGTCGCCGATCCTGCGGGCCGTGCCTGAGTCGCGGCACGGCTACGACGTGGTGGACCACAGCGGGATCCGGGCCGAGTTCGGCGGTCTGGAGGGCCTGCACGAGCTGGCCGCGACGGGCCTTCCCCTGGTCGCCGACATCGTGCCCAACCACATGACCGTGCCGGTGCCCGAGTCGGAGAACGCCCAGCTCTGGTCCGCGCTGCGGGACGGCCCGGCGTCGCCGCACGCGCGGTGGTTCGACGTGCAGTGGCCCGTCGACCTCCCCATCCTGGGCGACGAGCCGGGCGGGCTCGTGGTGGACGGGCCGGTGCTGCGCTACTACGACCACGAGTTCCCGATCCGGCGCGGTACGGAGCACCTCCCGCTGCCCGAGCTCCTGGAGGCCCAGCACTACCGGCTGGTCAACTGGCGGGAGAGCCCGGGGTATCGGCGCTTCTTCGACGTGTCCTCGCTGATCGGCCTGCGGGTCGAGGACCCGGTGGTCTTCACCGCCACCCACGCGGTGATGCTGTCCCTGGTCGAGGACGGCCTGATCGAGGGGCTGCGGGTGGACCACCCCGACGGCCTGGCCGACCCGCGCGGCTACCTCGAACGGCTCCGCCCCCGCGTCCCCGGCCCGCTCTGGGTGGAGAAGATCCTGATCGACGCCGAGCGGCTGCCGGAGGACTGGCCGTGTGACGGCACGACGGGATACGACTCGCTCAACATGGTCACCCGGCTGTTCGTCGACCCGGCCGCCCGTGACTCGCTGATCGAGACGTTCACCCGCCACACCGGCGTGTCGCAGGACTACGAGTCCGTGCGGTACGCGGCCAAGAGACAGGTCATCGAGCAGTTCTTCCGCGGCGAGGTGGACCGGCTGGTGGCCGCCCTGGGCGACGCGGGGCTGCGCGAGGCGGCGGTGGAACTGCTCGCCGCGATGCCGGTCTACCGGGCCTACGTCAACCCCGGCGAGCAGCCGCCCGCCGAGTCGGTCAGGATCATCCAGGCCGCCGCGTCGGAGGCCGCGGCCCGCACCGACCCGGACGCCGTGGCCAAGACCGCCAACCTCGTCCTGTACGGCCCGGCCGAGGCGGTGACGCGGTTCCAGCAGACCTGCGGCCCGGTCATGGCCAAGGGCGTGGAGGACACCGCGCTCTACCGGTGGTATCCGCTGGCGAGCCTCAACGAGGTGGGCGGCGAGCCGGACAGGTGGGGGGTGTCGGCGGCCGAGTTCCACGAGTTCTGCGCGGGACTGCCCCCGAGGACGATGACCACGCTCTCGACCCACGACACCAAGCGCTCGGAGGACGTGCGGGCCCGGCTCGCCGTGCTGTCTGAGCTGCCGGAGGAGTGGGCGCTCGCCGTGGACTCGTGGGCGTCGGCCGTGCGGTTCGACCCCAAGCTCGACTACCTGGCCTGGCAGAACTTGATGGCGTCGTGGCCGATCACCCCCGAGCGGTTCACGGACTACCTGCTCAAGGCGGCGCGCGAGGCCAAGACCACGGTCTCGTGGCAGCGCCCCGACCCCGGTTATGAGGAGGGCATCAGAGAGTTCGCCAGGCGGGCCATCGACGTCTGCGGCTACTCGGTCGCCTCGTTCACGGCCGTAGTCGACCGGTACGCCAGGGTCAACTCGCTGGGCCAGAAGCTCGTCCAGCTCATGATGCCAGGCATCCCCGACGTCTACCAGGGCAGCGAGATCACCGACTTCTCGCTGGTCGACCCCGACAACCGGCGGCCCGTCGACTTCGACCGGCGGCGCGCGCTGCTCACGGCCCCGGACGACAGCTGGGACGGCCAGAAGCTCCTGGTCACCACCACCGCGCTGCGACTGCGGAGGCGGCTCGACCCGGCCCTGCAGTACGTGCCGATCGAGACCTGCGAGCACGCGGTCGCGTTCGCGCGCGGGGACCGGGCGGTCGCGGTGGCGACCCGGCTGCCCGTCTCGCTCGAACGCCGCGGCGGCTGGGGGAGCGAGACTCTCATGTTGCCCCCCGGCCGCTGGCGCGATCTCCTGTCCGGACACGAGCACACCGGCCGCATCCCCATGGCCCATCTACTGTCCCGTTACCCGGTCGCAATCCTGGAGCGGTGAGCATCGGCCCCGGGGTGGGAAAGGTGCTGAAGACGGAGAAACCGGGAGGGGCATGTACGAGGTCTGGGCGCCCCAGGCGACACAGGTCGAGGTCGAGTTCGGGGGAACCAGGCACGACATGTCGCCGGGGGGCGGAGGATGGTGGAGCGCTCGCGGAGACGAGCACGGCGTCGACTACGCCTTCTATGTCAACGGCGAGGGGCCCTACCCGGACCCCCGGACGCGGCGGCAGCCGTACGGCGTGCAGGGACCGAGCCGGGTCTACGACCACGGCAGGTTCACCTGGGGAGACCAGGACTGGCGTGGGCGTGACCTGCGCGGCTCGGTGATCTACGAGCTGCACGTCGGCACGTTCACCCCGGCCGGAACGTTCCGGGGGGTCCTCGGCAAGCTCGACCATCTCGTCGACCTCGGGGTCGACTTCATCGAGATCATGCCGGTCGCCCCCGTCCCCGGGACGCGTAACTGGGGGTACGACGGCGTGGACCTCTACGCCGTCAACGAGGTGTACGGCGGGCCGGACGGGCTCAAGGTGCTCGTCGACGCCTGCCACCAGGTGGGGCTGGGTGTGATCCTCGACGTGGTCTACAACCACCTCGGGCCGTCGGGAAACCACCTCGGCAAGTTCGGGCCGTACTTCCACGACTTCAAAGGGTCCTACTGGGGCGACGCGGTCAATCTGGACGGGCCCGGCTCCGACGAGGTGCGGCGATACTTCATCGAGAACGCACTCCAGTGGCTGCGGGACTATCACATCGACGGCCTGCGCCTCGACGCCGTCCACGCCCTGCGCGACTCCCGCGCCGTCCATTTCCTCGAGGAGTTGTCGGCCGAGGTCGAGGCCCTGTCCACGAGCCTGAGCCGGCCGCTGACGCTGATCGCCGAGTCGGACCTCAACGACCCCCGCATGGTCGCGCCGCGCGAGGCCGGCGGCCTCGGCATGCACGCCACCTGGAACGACGACGTCCACCACGCGCTGCACTCCGCCGTAACCGGCGAAACCCAGGCGTACTACTGCGACTTCGGGTCGCTGTCCGCGCTGGCCAAGGTGCTGACGCACGGCTACTTCCACGACGGCACCTACTCGACGTTCCGCGGGCGCAGCCATGGCCGTTCGGCGGCCGGCGTCCCCGGCTACCGGTTCGTCTGCTGCGTCCAGAACCACGACCAGATCGGCAACCGGCCCCTGGGGGACCGGCTGGAGCCCGAGCAGCTCTGGCTGGCGTCCGGGCTGCTGCTCACCTCGCCGTTCACACCGATGCTGTTCATGGGCGAGGAGTGGGGGGCGAGCACGCCGTTCTACTTCTTCACCGACCACTTCGAGCCCCACCTCGCGGAGGGCGAGGGTGAGCGGCGCAGGCTGGAGTTCGAGGGCTTCGGCTACGACTGGAAGGCGCCCGAGCCGGGCGAGGAGGAGACGTTCCTGCGCTCCAAGCTCGACTGGAGGGAGCTCTCCGAGGACGGCCCGATGTCACTGCTCGGCTGGTACCGGGACCTGATCGCGCTGCGCAAGTCGCACCCCGACCTCGCCGACCCCCGGCTCGACCGGGTGAAGGTCCGCTTCGACGAGGACCGGCACTTCCTCGTCATGGACCGGGGCTCCCTGCGCGTGCTGGCCAACTTCGGCAACTTCCCCGTGCCCGTACGGCTCTCGCCCGGGGCCAAGCGGATCCTGCTCGCCTCCGACGAGGCCATCCGCCCCATGGGAGGCGACGTCTACCTCCCCGCCCAGTCCCTAGCCGTGGTCCAGACGTAAGCGACGGCCCGGCATGCTGGTCTCCCGGTGTGCTGGTCTCCCGGCATGGGGGCGGGGCCGCCGGTCGCGCGTGCGCGGGCCCGGCGGCCCCAGCCATTTAGGGAGTGATCATGCACGGGATCCACGATGTGGCCCCCGAGGAGCCCACCCCCAATTTCGTGATCATGCACAAGCTCCCGGAAATGCCGTTGACCTGCGACGACGGGATTCGTGATCAGGCATTGCGGCTTTGCGGGGTTTGCGAGGGATCAGAGGACGGAGGTCAGGAGGGAGACGGCGGCCGTCTGCCGGCCGATGTTGGCGTGGTCGAACGGCCCGGCCCAGCGCAGTCCGTACAGGTTGGCGCTGTCCCGGTCGTTCGCATAGGCCGAGCGGGCCTGGGTGAGCAGGTAGCTCCGGTACGGGTGGCCGGGCAGCACGCGGTCGAGCTCGCTCAGGTTGCGGACGAAGATGCCCTTGAACGACGCCCCGTCGGAGTTGCAGCTGCCCCCGACCTCGCAGGGCTCCGTCAGGATCCCCTTCGGGGACAGTGACGGGCTGCTGATCACGGCGTCGGCGATCTTCCGAGCCTCGGCGAGGAGACTCCGGTCGCCGGTGCCCTTGTACAGCTCGGCCAGACCGCCCAGGACGACCCCCTGGTTATAGGTCCAGGTGATCCCCAGGTTGCTGTCGCACTTACCGCTCTGCGTCTGCAGGCCGTCGTTCACCAGGTGCTCGCCGTTGATCATCCCGCTCTTCTTGAACCAGTTCCAGGCCTCGAGAGCGCGGTTGAGGTAGAGCTTGTCGCCGGGGATCCGGTTGTGCAGAGCCGCGACGAGCTTGATGTACAGCTCAATGCTGATCGCGTTCTTGTAGGTCTTCCCCGGGATGTCCCACCAGATGCCGCCCCCGCAGACGTCGTCCCAGTACTGGCGCATGTACGCCTCGTCGGTCTTGGCGATCTCCAGGTACTTCGCGTCGCGGGTGATGTCGTACATGCGCGTCATGGCGAGAGCCCACCAGCCGGTGTCGTCCGTGGAGTCGGCCCGGAACTCGCCGCCGCCCTCCGGCCACCAGGGCAGTGGCTTGCGCTGCTGCTCGATCGTGTTCTCGATCGCCCACATGTACTTCGTGGTCCGTGTCTTGGCCGAGTAGTCGAGCAGCGCCTGGAGCGCGTTGCCCGACTGCCACCACGGCTCGGCGGCATCCCACCGCCCGCTCTCCTTGTCGTAGAACGACATCATCGCCTCGACGGCCGCCGAGGCCCGCTCACGCGCGCCTGCCGTACCCTTCGCGGGTGTCGTCGCCGGTTTCGTCACCGTGCCGGTCGGCGCGGTGGTCGGCGCGGTGGTCGGCGTTTTGGTCACTGTGCTGCTCGGCGCCGCTTGCGCGGGCAGCGTGCCCGCCAGCATCGCCAGCGTCACGCCGCAGGCCAGGGCACTCCCGGCCGCCCACATTTTTCGTGCGTGGTGGATCATCCGGACACTCCTCGGAAAATAGTGATCTCGGGTCTTGAAAGGGGTCATGGGGAGGGCCGGCGATCCAGGGGCGTCATGCGACGATGACGTTTCCGCCCGCCTGCCGGCAGAGCTCAAGGGTCCGGGGGTCGGCGCCGCCCGTTGTGATCACGAAGTCGACGTCGGAGAGCGTGCACAGCCGCTGCGATCCCGTGCCGGGGAACTTCACCTCGGACGCGACGAGGACGACCCGGTCCGATGCCTCGATCATCGCCTGCTTGATCGGCGCCTCGACGGCCATGTCGTCCACGACGTGACCGTTGGCGCGCACGCCCGTGCAGCTGAGGAACACCAGGTCGGCGCTGACCTGCCGAAGGGCCGCCTCAGTGAGGGACCCGACGAGCGACCGGTAGTTGCGGCGCAGGACACCGCCGAGCAGGACCAGCCGTACGGCCTCGTCGTCGCGCAACTCGTCCAGCACGGCAACGTTGCTCGTGATGACGGTGACGGGACGGCCGCGCAGGCGGCGGGCGATCAGCGGCGTGGTCGTGCCGATGTCGAGCACCACCACGCTCTCGTCCGCGATCAGCTCGGCGGCGCGCTCGGCCATCGCCTCCTTCATGGCGCAGTCATGGGAGGCGGAGACGTCGAACGGCTCCTCGACGACCAGTTCAGCGCCCGGCTCCGCCGCCGAGGCGCCCTGGCCTGCCGAGGAGCGCAGTGACAGGGCCGCGCCGCCATAGGTGCGGATCAGCTCGCCGTTGCGGTCCAGCAGCTTGAGGTCGCGGCGGATGGTGGACTCGCTGACCTGAAGGCGGGCGGCCAGCTCCCGCACCGAGGCCACTCCGGTCGAGCGGAGTGATTCCACAATCTGGACGTGCCGATTGCTCGATGTCACGCACGAAAAGGTAGACCGTAATGACCGACTTCGGTCATCCTCAAAGGTCACAATCGGGTCACTGACCGAGGTCGGTCGTTTTCGGTCGAGAGCTGCTCATGGTTGATCATCGGCTCTGGGCGGGGGTTGCCTCGCTAGTCAGCGATGAGCACGGTCGCGTCGACGCCGGCGGCATTCGGGGCCTTCGAGTCATTACGCGCCACGCGCGCAAGGCCGTGCGGAAGCCCGGCTAACGGCTCATGCGTCCAGGGCTTCGGCGACCGTATCGAAAATGGGGAATGCGTCGCGCAGCCCGGTAACGGTCAGGATTCGGTCGAAGGTGCCGTGCACGCCGGCGAGTTTGAGAAAGCCGCGCGCCTCGAACGAGCGGCCCAGAAATTGCAGCAGGAGTCTGAGGCCCATGGAGTCGCAGAAGGTCAACTGAGAGGCGTCAATGATGAGCCGGCTATGGCCTTGTTCGAGCTCTTTGGAGAGCGCGGTGCTCAACGTCTCGGCCGATATGACATCGAGTTCGCCGACGAGAGCGACGACGGTGTGGGTCGTCTCCTGGCTGACCGTGAGGTCAAGTCTCGTTGGCATCTCTGTCCTCATCGTGAAGATCTACAGAGAAGGTACACCCCCTAAATATCACGGCCGTTACTCCGGGACGTACTTCCCTCGCGCGTCGGTCCGTACGGCCCGCGTGGCCTCGCCTGGCCTGCGGAGATATGAAGACCAGACGTTTTGTGCCCCTGACTCCGTGGCGGGCTCAGACGGGCGCCTCATCCTCGGGAAGCTCGGCACTGAGCGCTCCGACCGGCGGGGCCGGGGTGGCGCGGTTCCCGGAGACCGCTCTCGTCGCCGGGATCGTGACGCACCCACACGGTCACCGTGTCCCAGCGCTCGACACGAGCGCCAGGGGGGCGGGCCCCGGGCGCATTCATGACCGGCTCCGGGCTGTCGAGGTCAGGCCCCTGCACAAAACCCAGCGTCATGACCGGCAAGCCATGCAGTCAAGGCCTGGCTGCCGCGGAAATCCAGAACCACCATAAAGTCGGTCAATGCGCCGTCGCCCATGTTGATGGTATGTCGTTTCGCGACGACGCCGAAAGGTTGACGGGTGATGTGGCGGTGTTGACGGGGCGTCGGCCGAATGGCAGGTCAGCGTCCGGCGGCACCGTCGATTCGTTCGCGCAGCAGGTCGGCGTGGCCATTGTGGCGGGCGTATTCGGCGATCATGTCCACCAGGATCCGGCGAAGTGAGATCGGCTGTCCGCTCGCGAAATGTAAGCCGGTCTGGTCCAGGGAGGGCACGGCGGCGACGATCTCCCGGGCTCGTTCGCACTCCGCACGCCACACCGCGAGGGCTTCCGTGACGTCACCGTTCAGGGTTTCGAAGTCCTGATCCGGGTCGTCGTCCGAGTAGTAGAGGAGCGGCACGTCCTCACCGGCGAACTGCTTGCGGAACCACCACCGCTCCACGCCGGCGAGGTGGCGGAGCAGGCCATGCAGGCTGAGCCCGGACGGTGGGACGCCCTTGTCCGACAGCCGTTCGAGCGGGACACCCGAGCATTTCAGCTCGAAAGTCGTGCGGTGCCAGTCGAGGTAGGCGGTGAGGATCTCGCGCTCGTCGCCGACAAGGGGAGGGGCGGTCCGCGTGTCCTCGGCCCACATCGGTGCGTAGTTCTCCGCCGGAATCTCAGTCACGCCGCCGAGCATGCCACCCGGCACCGACAAAGCCACTCCCTGGGGAATGTTCGGCTCCCATGGTCAGAGTTGACGTGGCAGTTCGCGGCTAGGCGACCCGGATCAGGGCCGTTCGGCCCGCGGTTCCCGTGAGTCGCGTCTTTCCGCCACCCATTCGCCACCTCGCCGAGCGCGGCCTCACGCCCATCGTGATGGCCGCCTGTGCTCGCCTGTGCTCGCCTGTGCCGCCGCCTATGCCGTGCCCGCCTTGGAGTCATCGCCGCCGCCTGCAGTGCGGTCACCGTCGCCCACCTGTCGTGCGGTCAGCGACCTGCATCTCAGTTATTGAGACAAGCGTGATCGATCATGACGATAGTGAGGTCAAACGGCGTCCATAGCAGCACTATCGTCGTGATCGATCAGCTGACCTGGGCCGCACTCCCGCAAAGCCCGGACCGGCGAGTACGTGTGCCTGCCAGAGGCGAAAGCCAAGGCGAACCCCAGTGCTCAGCCCGTGAGTCCCGTGAGTCCCGCGAGTCACTGTGAGTCACTGTGAGTCACTGTGAGACAGTCCCCGGCGACGGCTTGGCACGACTCTCAGGTCCAGTTCCGCCCGCCGGCTGAGGCCGGAACGATCCCCCGGCGGCCGATCCGTCGTCTGCTGTGGATAAGCGGGGTTATCCCCAGAGTGGCGTTCTGGTGGGCGCGGTCGGAGGGTGGGCGCGGAAGCTGGGACCTCCCGCGATCCCAAGGGAGGACCCATGCAGATCACCTATCCCGTGCCCGCCGAGACGACCTCGGTGTTCGTCGTCGCCGTGGACCGCACGCCCACCGAGCTGTCCTCGATCGTGCCGTGGCGGATGGGCAGGCCGCACAGACGGGCGGCCATGGAGGCGCTCGGCACCCCACGGCTGGAGCTGGAGGCATTCCGGGCGGGGCAGTCGCCCTGGAAACGCCTGGAGTCGCAGGCGTTCCGGGCGGGGCAGTCGCCCTGGAAACGAATCGAGCTGGAGGGCGACGACGACCTGAGACGGATCAAAAGGGCGCGCCACCATGTCGTCGTGTCCAGCACGGCCCCTGTGGCCGCCCAGCCGGAGGCCGCTCAGATCGCCCGCGCCGCCGCCAGGGGCGTGGCCGAGGCCTATCACGGGGTGATCGTCGATCAGCTCACGGGCTCCGCCGTCTACCACTGCGTGGAGTGCCCGGGGGAGCGCGAGGAGTTCCGCCTGAGCGACGACTGGCTGAGCTGGACCACGGAGTTCAGCGAGGACAGCTCCTGCCCGCCGTGGGACCCGGCCGGCACCGAGATCTGCGCGTGCCTGCGGGTGACGACTCGTGGACTGCGGCGTTTCGGGCTGCCCGAGGTAATGCTGGACGGCGCGGCGTGCGCGCACAGCCTCTGCACGGTCAATGTCTTGCGCACGGTCGCCCAGCGGCTGCTCACCGGCCATCTCGACTGGCTGGCCGGCAATCCCGGCGCCAGGTGCCGGACCATCGGGGAGCACCTCCGGGTGGACGGCGCCGACTTCGCGGTCTTCTCCGGCAGCCCTGACCTCGACGGCGAGCCATTCCGCGTACGGCTCACGCGTGACGCGGCCGACCGGTCCTGCCTGAGGGTCGGCCCTCCGGCCGGCTTCGATGGCAGCCTTAACGACTGGCTCTGCCGCACTCCCGGCCTGCTCGCCGCATGAGGCCGCCGCTGATGCCGAAATTTCGGAGGGTCGCCACGTTGTGGAAACGCTTTCCCGAGATGGCCGGAACGCTAAGATCCGGCCATGGCCGACCGCGTTTCCCCTCGTGGTGTGGATGTTTCAACTCCCAACACCGCCCGGATCTACGACTATATGCTCGGCGGCAAGGACAACTTCGCCGCCGACCGCGAAGCGGCCGAGCAGATCCTCAAAGCCTTCCCCGAGTCGCGGGATGGTGTCAGGCACAACCGGCAATTCCTGGGGGCGGCCGTCCGCTACATGGCCGAAGAGGCGGGAATCCGCCAGTTCGTGGACATCGGTGCGGGTTTGCCCACGCAAAACAATGTGCACGAGGTCGCTCATTCGGTCGCTCCGAAGGCCCGCACGGTCTACGTGGACAACGACCCCGTTGTGTGCGTGCACGGCCGGGCGATCCTCGCCAGCTCACCGGGCGTCGCCATGATGGAAGGAGACCTGCGCAAGCCTCAGGACATCGTCTCCAATGCCGCGGCGAGTGGGCTCATCAACTGGTCCGAGCCGGTAGGCGTGCTCATGGTGGCGATCCTGCACTTCCTCGCGGATCCTTATGAGGAGGTCGCCCGGCTGCGCGAGGCCATGGCTCCCGGCAGCCACCTCGTCGTCACCCACATGACCATGTCCAAGGAGCGGGCGACTGACGCGGAGCACGTCAGGAAGGTCTACGCGAGGGCGTCCTCGCCCCTGTTCCCCAGGCCGGTCGAGGACATCACCCGGTTTTTCGGCGACTTCGAGGAGGTCGACGACACCCAGTTCATCGACGCGAGCCTGCGGCGGAGATTCGCCTCACTGGGTTGGGCAGGGGTCGCCCGCAAAACCCAACGGGGCTAAGGTCCCGGCGGCGATCCGCCAAAACGCAACGCGGCTAAGGCCTCGGCGGCGGATGCCGGCAGCAGGGGAGGGAACGTTCGGCGTTGACCGTACGTCTCGTGAATGTGACCCTCTTTGATGCGATTGACGAAGAGATACGCGACGCCCGGGATCGGGCTCGCCGCCGCGACCAGCTCACCCGGCAGCGCGTCACCCTCATCCGCCAGATCGACGAGGTCAGAAGCCTTCTCAAGGAGCTGGAGAGTCAGCTCGCCAAGGAGGATCGCGACGTCGCCAAACTGGAGCAGGGCGGTTTCACGGCCTTCGTCTCCGGACTTCTCGGAAACAAGGAGGAGAACCTGGCCCGCGAGCGGGCGGAGGCGGCAGTCGTACGGCAGCGCGTGGACGGCCAGCGGACCCGGCTCGGATGGCTGAACACCGACCTCCGGACGACCGACCAGAGTCTGGCCCAGCTCGGCAACCCCGGCAGTGAGCTGGACGTGCTGCTGGCCCGCAAGGAGCGGATGCTGGTCGAGTCGGCCGATCCGCGTGGCCGAGAGCTGGCGGATATCGCCGCGCAGCTCGCCAGTGTCGGCGCCGACCTCCGTGAGCACGAGGAGGCCCGGCAGGCGGGGGTCGCCGCGAGCCAGGCCGTCGGCTATGTCCTCCGGCATCTCGGCGGCGCCCGGGGCGCGTCCACCTGGGACATGCTGGGCGGAGGAGTCTTCACCGACATGGTCGAGCACGGTCACCTTCAGCAGGCCGACCAGGCGGCGTGGCACGCCCAGCGCGCGCTGGACACGTTCTCCCGCGAGCTCGCCGACATCGGCGTTCGAGCCAATCCGCGGCTGCCGGAGGTCGACACGCGCTGGTTCGCCGACGTCTTCTTCGACAACATCATCACGGACGCGATCAAGCATCAGAGGATCGCCCGAACCGGAGAGGCCGTGCGAAACGTGGCTGATTGGGTCGGCGGCACGGTGAACGATCTGGCCGTCCGCTGCGCGGAGCTCACCCGGCATCATGACGCTCTCGCCCGCCGCCGCGAGCAACTGCTCAGCGCCTGAGCCCGAGCGCCCAACCACGTTTCCCACGTACTCGCAAAGCCTCCCACGCGCTCGGGAACGTCACGCGCGCTCGGGAACGTCACGCGCGCTCGGGAACGTCCCGCGCGCTCGGGAATCTCCCGCGCAGCGAGACCCACGACGCTGTGGAGATGCGGAAACCCTGGCCCTCCGGCTCGGCGCGCTCGGGTCCCGCAGGGGCGATGTACTCGGATTGAGGAAGGCGGCGAAAATTCGCAGGCAATTCCAAGGTGTCGGAAACTAGGCTTTTCTCGTGAAGGCTATGGTCACGGCAGTGAGCCGCAGTGAGACGCACAGTTTCAGCAAGGGCAGCCAGGAGGCCATCCGGCTGCTCGCCGGGCTCGGTGTCGAGGGAGACGCCCACCTCGGTGTGACAGTCCAGCACCGGTCCCGGGTGGCGCGCGACCCCAGCCAGCCCAACCTGCGGCAGGTGCACCTGATCCACGAGGAGCTGTACGACGAGCTGCGTGCCGGAGGCTTCGCCGTACAGGCCGGGAACCTGGGGGAGAACGTCACGACGCGGGGTGTCGACCTGCTCGGCCTGCCGACCGGCGCCGTTCTGCACCTGGGCGACCAGGCCGTGGTTGAGATCACGGGACTGCGCAACCCGTGCCTCCAGCTCGACGGCTTCCAGGACGGGCTGCTCAAGGCGGTGCTTGATCGAGACGAGCGCGGCGAGGTCGTCCGGAAGGCCGGGATCATGGGGATCGTCCTCGCCGGCGGCGACGTTCGACCCGGAGACCCGATCCGCGTCGAGCTCCCGGCCGGTCCCCATCGCCGTCTCGAAAGGGTGTGACCCCAAGAGCCGTATGCCTCGTCCGCCAAGCGTCTGGACGCGACGGCTCCGCCCATTGCGGCACGGCGGCTGCCGACCGGCTGACGGGACGCCAGACCGGAAAGCGGACCTCGGGGGCTTGTCCGAACCCGGATGTCCGCCAAGACCCGGCCACCGAGTCGGCACTCGACCGTGACCGCAGTGGCTAGGCTGCTCCGGTGAGCACAGAGCGACGTCTGGCCGAGTGGTTGAAGTCGAGGACTCCCGAGCAGCTTGGCCTGATCCTTGCCCGCGCCGGGATTGTCCAAGGTGATGTGGGCCCCCGGGACTACGCGCGGTTTATCCTTCAACACCACTTCGCGACGTTGCTCATCGGGTTCTGTACGCTCCCGCAGACCCAGGCGCTGTCGGCGATCGCCTGGCTGGCCGAGCGGGAGCACGGCTCGCTTGACGGCGCTTACTGGCGTCCCGACGACCCCGCGGGCCGAGCGGTGCCCCGCGCTCAGGTGCTGGACCTGCTGGGCGGAACCGACGCCGGCCTGCGGGCCGAGGCCGACGCGACCTTGGACGCGCTCGCCGAGCTGGCGCTCGTGCTCCCGCCGCACGGCGACCAGGTGATCGTGCCGAACGCGGTTCACATCCACCTGGCGGGTGGTGCCGGTGTGGGCCGCCCCGCCGCGCAGATCATCGCCGCTCACTTCAACGCCCCCGAAGTCCACAAGATCGCCGTCGCGCTGGGATTACCGAAAGCCTCCGGAAGGGAGGCCGCCGAGCGCAACGTGGTCGGCTTCCTGGCCGACCCTGACCGCCTACGGGCGCTGCTCGCCGGCGCGCCCGAATCCGTCCGGGAGTGGGCGATGACCATCGCTCGGCAGGGGGCACTGGTGGCCACCCACGCCTTCCAGTACGGCGGGGGCTACGGCTACAGCCTCAACAGCAAGTTCACCTTCCGCCCAGGAGGCTCCGGCGACCCGGACACCGACTGGCTGGCTGCCCGCGGCCTGCTGCTGCCCGCTGGTTCTCCGGACCTGGCCGAGCTTCCGCTCGAGGTGACGGTGGCCATCCGGGGTGAGCTTCGCGCCCTGTTCACCCCCAGGCCGCCCGCCCCCCCGGCGGACCTGCCCGCCGCCGACAGGACCGGAGGCTCTGCTCAAATCGCCGCGACCACCGCGGCTTCCCAGATCGAGCGGGTGCTCGCCTCCTGCGACGCGCAGCCCCTCGCTCTCCGCAAAGCGGGCGGAGTCGCCGTCCGTGATACCAAACGTGTGGCCAAAGCGATCGGCGCCGAAGACGCGGTGACCCGCTTCTGGCTCGACCTTTCCCTCCAGGCAGACCTGCTCGGCCTGCACGCCGAACCCGTCCAACGGCCCAAAGGCCATCGCGGCAAACTGCCCGAGCCGACCGTCAATGTGCTGCCGACCACTGGCTACGACGCCTGGCTGCTCGGGGCTCCCGCGCGGCGGCTGGCGCCGATCATCGCCGCCTGGGTGACCGTTCCCGAGATCTATACGTACTGGCCCGACCCGGAAGAGACCGCGGTCGCGCTGATCGAGCCCAGCGATCCCGAGGCGGTCGGTCTGCGGTACGCCCTGCTCGAAGCTCTCGCCGCGCTGCCGGAAGGACGCGGCAGCGACGCCCGGACCCTGCCGTATCTGCTCGCCCGGGCGAACTGGCATCGGCCACACCACGTCGGTGACGGCCCTGACGCCATCGAACGGATCACGGCTACCCTCCGCGAAGCCGAACTGCTCGGCGTCGCCGCCCACGGAGCCCTCACCAGTGTCGGCCAGACCGCGCTGGACCTGCTGCGGACCGGAAAGGCATGGACGGCTCCCGAACCCGCGCTGACGAGCGCGCTGACCGGCATGCTCCCGCCCCCGCAGACCACGGCCTACTTCCAGGCGGACCTGACCGCCGTCGTCAGCGGCGCGCCGGACGCGGCGCTCGCCGCCCTCCTCGACGCCGCCGCCGCCCGCGAATCCGACAGTCACGCCGTGGTCTGGCGGTTCAGCGCCGCCACCGTCCGGCACGCCCTCGACGCCGGGCACGAGGCCGCGGACCTGCTCGCCGAGCTCGCCTCGGTCGCCCAAGCCCCGCTGCCGCAACCCCTCGAATACCTGATCAAAGACGCGGGCCGCACCCACGGGCGGATGCGGGTGGTCCGCTCAGGCTGCTGTATCCGCTCGGACGACGAGGCGCTGCTCGACGAACTCGCCCGAGCCAAGGGGCTGCGCAAACTCGGTCTGCGGAAGATCGCCCCCACGGTCCTGATCAGCTCGGTGAGCGAGCAGGAGACCCTGTCCGGACTCCGCGCCGCCGGGTACACCCCGGCCTTGGAAGCCGAGACCGGCACCACCGTCGTGGAGAAGACCCCGCGACGCCGCGCGCCCACGAGGAGAAGATAAGCCGGTCGGGACGAGTCTCGCTGAGGGGGGCCATGTCGGCAGCCTGCATGGGGGCGAGGCCGATGATCATGCCGATCGTGGTGGACCTGCCCGCACCGGTGCCGGTACGACTGCGGCTCATCGGCCTGCCGTACCGTCGCCCGTACGACTGCGGGTCATCGGCCTGCCGCACCGGACGCCGCGGCGTAATCCCCGAAGTCAACCCCGAAGTCAACCCCGAAGTCAACCCGGGGAGACGACCCCCAGGACAACCCGCGAAGGGGCCCGGAGAACTTACGCCGCGGACCGGCTAGGGGATGGGATCAGTGCAGGTGGCTGGGGCCGTCGTGGGGATGGTCATGCTCGTGCTCGTCCTCACCCTCGTCCTCCAGGATGCCGTCGGACGGCTCGACGCCGAGCATGGCCTCCCTGGGCTCCACCTCTTCGACATGATCGACCAGCGCGAGCACGTGATCGGGCTCGATCAGCCACTGGAGGGCCGCCGCGCCCGTGTCATCGGAGTTGACCAGCTCGATCTGCTCCCGGCGCTCGTCCTCGTCCAACTCCGTCTGGGGGTCGCGGATCTCAGCCAGCGCCGCGGCCTGCAGGGCATTCACATCGAGAACCTCGACCACCAGGTCCACGGTGAGGCGCAGATAGCGTCCGGTATCCGTTTCATCGCTCATGGTGGTGATCCTATCGGCAGCCGTCAGGGCAGCTTCCACTCGACCGGGGCGGCGCCCTGCTGCTCCAGCAGTTGGTTGGCCCGGCTGAACGGGCGGGAGCCGAAGAAGCCGCTGCGCGCGGACAGAGGGCTGGGGTGGGCCGACTCGATGCACGGGACCTGGCCCAGCATGGGCCGCAGGTTGCGGGCGTCGCGGCCCCAGAGGATCGCCACCAGCGGGCCGCCGCGGGAGACGAGCGCCTTGATGGCCTGCTCGGTGACCTCCTCCCAGCCCTTGCCCCGGTGGGAGGCGGGCTTGCCCGGCATCACGGTCAGCACTCTGTTGAGCAGCAGCACGCCCTGCTCGGTCCACGGGGTGAGGTCGCCGTTGGCCGGCGCGGGGTGGCCGAGGTCGGCCATGTACTCCTTGTAGATGTTGACCAGGCTCCCCGGCAGCGGCCGCACATCCGGGGCGACGGAGAAGCTCAGCCCCACGGGATGCCCCGGTGTCGGGTAGGGATCCTGTCCGACGATCAGCACCCGGACCTCGCTGAGAGGCTGCTGGAACGCGCGGAGCACGTTGGCCCCGGCCGGAAGGTACTGCCGGCCTTCCGCGATCTCCTGCCGGAGGAAGTCGCCCATGGCGGTGATCCGCTCGGCGACGGGTTCGAGGGCCTCGGCCCATCCTGCTTCGACGATTTCGTGCAACGGACGCCCTGACATGGGTGCGCACTCTATCGGCTTTCGCGGTCCGGTACGGCTTCCGCCGGACAAATAGAGAACGGATGCCCGCCTACCCCCGTGAAGCGGGCATCCGAGTCCTTTATGACACCTTCGATTAGCGGACACCGAGGGTGCTGGCCGTACAGAATGGTGCTTAGTCCGGATGCGCGCTTTTTCCCCCGTGAAGTGCGCATCCGGACGCCACCTCGGTGGCTATTTCACCGAGCCCGCGAGCAGGCCCTGGACGAAGTACCGCTGGAAGGCGAAGAACAGGACCAGCGGGATGATGAGCGACAAAAAGGCGCCGGGCGCAAGGATGTCCACATTGGTGCCGAACTGCCGCATCTGGGATTGCAGCGCCTTGGTCATCGGCTGGTTCGAGGTGTCGGCGAAGACCAGGGCGACGAGCAGGTCGTTCCAGACCCACAGGAACTGGAAGATGCCGAGCGACGCGATCGCTGGCTTGGCCAGCGGGAACACCACGGTCGCGAAGATCCGCCACTCGGGCGCCCCATCCATGCGCGCCGCCTCCAGCAGCTCCCTGGGGATGCCCGCGAAGAAGTTGCGCAGCAGGAAGATCGCGAACGGCAGGCCGAACGCCACGTGGAACAGGACAACTCCAGCGATCGAGCCAAATATCCCGAAGAGTCCGTAGAGCTTGGCGATCGGGATGAGCGCGATCTGGATGGGCACCACGAGCAGGGCGATGACCACGAGGAACACGGCGTCCCTGCCGGGGAACTCGATCCAGGCGAAGGCGTACGCCGCCATCGCGGCGATCCCGATGACCAGCACCGTCGCCGGCACCGTGATGAGCACGGTGTTCCAGAACGACGAGCTGAACCCGGACGCCAGCAGGTTCGAGTAGTTCTCGAAGGTGATCTGCGCGGGCTTGGTGAAGAGGGTCCACCAGCCGGAGGAGTTGTTCTCGGTCTCGCCGCGCAGCGACACCACGAGCAGTCCCAGCGTCGGCACCAGCCAGAACACCGCCACGAGGACCAGGAAGACCTGGATCGCGCCGCCGCCGAGCCGGTCCACGACGCGGCCGGCGACGCCGCGCTTGATGGCTTCCGCATGCCGCGGTTCAGCCAGGGTTGTCATCGCTCGTCCCTTCTGAACTGGCGGATGTTGAAGATCATGAACGGGAGCACCAGCACCAGAAGGAAGATCGCCAGAGCGCTTCCCATGCCCTGGTTGCCACCGCCGCCGAAGGACACCCGCCACATCTCCAGCGCGATCACGTTGGCCTGTGGCTGCACCGAACCCGGCGCGATGATGAACACCAGGTCGAAGACCTTGAGCACGTTGATGACCATCGTGACGAAGACGACGAGCAGGACGGGGGCCAGCAGCGGCACGGTGATCCGGCGGAACACCTGCCACTCGGTCGCGCCGTCGATCCTGGCCGCCTCCAGCGCGTCACGCGGGATCGCCGACAGCCCGGCCGCGATCAGCACCATCGCGAAGCCGGCCCACACCCAGATGTACGCGCCGATGATCGCGGGCGTGATGAGGGCCGGGCCGAGCCAGGTCACCCCGTTGAAGGGCGCCGTGAAGTTCGACTGCGGGAGCCGTACGACATAGGAGCCCGCGGGGAGGCCGGGGAAGTGGAAGGTGCCGTCGGCGGCCGTCTCGGTGGTGGCCTTGACCGCGCCGGCCGAGACCGCCTCGACGGTGACCCCGGCGAGGCCCTTCTCCTGCGGGTCGATCTGGTTGAGCGTGCCGCCGCCACCACGGACGACGTCCAGCCAGACCGTGCCGCTGAGCCCGTCGCCGCGTCCGTCAGTGGGCGCGGCCTTGGCGGGCGCGGCGTCCTTGACCAGGTCGGGCTTGAGGCCCACGAGCGGGATGAGCACCGGCTGCCCCGCCTGGGCCGGCTGCTTGGTCACCACCGCGCCGCCCTGCACGGCCGCGGGCGCCTGGTCGTTCTCACGCGGCCGGGCCCCCGGGTAGCCCTGACTGGAGGAGAACGCGTCGTGGACGACCGTGATCACCGCGTTGGCGACGCCCTTGTCCGGGTCCTGCTCGTAGACGAGCCGGAAGATGACCCCGGCCGCGAGGAGGGAGACCGCCATCGGCATGAACAGGATGAGCTTGAACGCGGTCGCCCACCGGATCCGCTCCGTCAGCACGGCGAAGATGAGGCCGAGCACGGTGACGATCAGCGGAGCCACCACGACCCAGATCACGTTGTTCCTGATCGTGGTGAGCGTCGAGGAGTCCGTGAAGATCGAGGCGTAGTTGTCCAGGCCGACGAAGTGGTCGCCGGTCGAGTCGTACAGGCTGCGGAAGATCGAGTAGACGATCGGGTAGATCACCCACGCGCCCAGCAGGAGCAGCGCGGGCAGCAGGAAGAGGATCGCCAGCTTCGGCGAGGGCCCCAACCGGTGGGGCTCCTGGTCATGGGCGGCCACAGGGGGCGCGTCGACGACAGCGTCTATGGCGGGGGTTTCTGGCCGGCCGGAGGGGGCCCCGGCGGCGGGGAGATCGCCGCCGGGGGCCTGCGGGCCGTCTAACCGTTCGGTCACGGCCGTGTCCCTTACTTCTTGAACGCCTTGGCGGCGTCCGCCTCGAGCTTCTGCTGCGCGCCCTTGACATCGGAGGGGTTGCGCAGGAAGTCCTGCAGGTCCTTCCACTCGCCCTTGCCGTCTGTGCCGCCGAACGCGCTGGGCGCGAGGTCCGACATGTCGTAACGGACGGCCTCGCCGGCCGAGATGATGGTCTGGGCGAGCTGCTTGGTCAGGTCATCGGGGTAGTTGTCGGGGGAGACGTTGCGGTTCGGCGACAGGTAGCCGGGGAGCTTGGCCCAGACCTCGCCGCCTTCCTTGGAGGCCAGGAACTCCAGCAGCGCCATCGCGCCCTTGGAGTCCTTCAGCGCCACGGCGATGTCGCCGCCGAGCACGACCGGCGCGGTGTCGCCCGCCTTGGGGAACGGCATGATCTTGGCGTCCTCGCCGACCTTCGCGCCGGACTGGCCCACGGACGCCGCGACGAAGTCGGCCTCGATCACCATCCCGGCCTTCTTCTGGCCGTAGACCTGGGTCACGCAGGTCGGGAAGTCGGTCTGCAGCGCGCCGGTGGACCCGCCGAGCAGGAACTCCTTCTTGCCGAAGATCTGGGCCATCTTGCCGAGCGCGGTGGCGACCGAGGGGTCGGTCCACGGAATCTCGTGCTTGGCCAGCTTGTCGTAGTTCTCCGGTCCCGCCGAGGAGAGGTAGACGTTCTCGAACAGGTCGGTGAGTGTCCACCCGGACGCCGCGCACAGGGCGAACGGCGCGGTGCCGGAGTCCGACAGCGTCTGGGCGGTCTTGGAGACCAGGTCGTCCCAGGTCGTGGCGGGCTGAGCCCCGGCGTCGTCGAACGCGCCCTGCCGGTACCAGATCAGCGACTTGTGCGCCGCCTTCACGAGCACGCCGTACACCTGGCCCTTGGCCGAGCCGAGTTCCTTCCAGTACGGCGTGTAGTTCTGGTCGATCTGCGTCTGGACCTCCGCCGACAGGGGCTTGAGCGCGTTCTGGTCCGCGTACTGCTGCACCAGGCCGGGCTGCGGGAGGATGGCGACGTCCGGCGGGTTGCCGCCCTGGATCCGCGGGCCGAGATAGGCGCCCGTGTCCTCACCGGTCGAGGCGTACGTCACGGTCGCGCCTGTCTTGGCCTGGAACGCCTTCAGCACCTTCTCGAAGTTGGCCTGCTCGTCGCCGGTCCACTTGGCCGCCACTTCGATCTTGACGCCGTCGAGTGGCTTGCCGGCGGGAGCGGCGCTGCCCTGCTTGGACGGCTCGGGGGTCGAGTTGCCGCCGCAGGCCGCTGCGGCGAGGCCGAGGAACGCGACCATGATGGGGAGTTTGCGCATATCTATCCTCCGGGCTGGATGACCTCGCCGAGCTGCTGTTTCAGATCGGCGACGGTCTCATCGACGGGTTTGCTGAGATTGAGGGCGCCGGAGACGGCGCTGGAGACGACCAGGCTGACCTGGTTGTAGTTGGCGGTCACCGGCCGGGGACGTGCGGAGAGGATCGACTCCTTCAGCACGGGCAGGTAGGGAAACCGCCTGATCAGGGCCGGGTCGTCGTAGAGATCGGCCCAGACCGGGGGGAACGACCCCTGGGTCAGGACCAGGCGCTCGTTGTCCCGGCCGGTGAAGTAGCGGATGAAGTCGAGGGCCGACTTCTGCCGCTTGGAATAGGCGCTGATGGCGAGGTTCAGCCCGCCCAGCGAGCTGGATCCCGGGCCGGTCAGCCCCGGGAGCCTGGTCACCTCGAACTTGCCGGCGATGCCGGAATGGGTGGCCGGGCCGTACGCGTGGGGCCAGTTGCGCGCGAACAGCAGCCGGCCCTCCTGGAAGGCGAGCCGGGACTCCTCCTCCTTGTAGGAGAGCGCCTCCTGAGGGATCCACCCCTCCTTGAGGCCGCCGACCAGGAAGTCGAGCGCGGTCTTCGCCGTGCTCAGGTCCATCGTGACGCGGCGCGCGTCCGGGCTGAGGATCTCTCCGCCCGCGGACTGTACGGCTTCCGCGAAGTTGACGGTCAGCCCCTCGTACGGCAGGAACTGTCCGGCGTATCCGCCCATGTGATACTTCGCGCTCAGGCGGGTGGCCTGGTCGCGGAGCTCCGCCCACGTCTTCGGCGGCTTCAGGTGCTCCTTCTTCAGGATGTCGGAGCGGTAGTAGAGAAGCCCCGCGTTGCTGAGATACGGCGCGGCCCACAGCCTGTCACGGTAGATCGCCGTGTCCGCGACCCCCTCCAGCAGCTTGTCCAGGGGGAACATGCTCCGGTCGAGCGGCACGATCCAGCCGGCGTCGGCGAACTCCGCCGTCCACACCACGTCGAGCCCGAGCACGTCGTAGCAGTCGCAGTGCGCCTGGAGGTTGGCGACCATCTGGGCGCGCTGCTCGTCGGCCGCCTCGGGTAACTCCAGCAGCGTCACGTGTTCGGCGGGGTGCGCCTGGTTCCACCGGTCGAGCAGCGGCCGCAGGTAGGCGGTGGTGTCCCGGCCGGTGGCGAAGGTGATGGGCCCGATGCCGCCCGTTCCCTTGGACGGCCCGCCGGCCGGGTCCGCCAGCCCGCCGCATCCGGCCACGATCAGGGTGGCCAGTAGGGCGACGGCTCGGCGAACCACGTGGCCTCCGCATTAATTCGAGGTTACATACGTGTTAGGTAAGTGCATGCATGTTATGCATAGCGATAATGTGGACGTCAACGGCTTTGCCCGTAACGCTCCGGTAACTGCTTCGACGGCACTTCTACGGCGGGAGGTGGGCGCGTGCGGCTGCCGCTGCTGGCGCTCCTGGCGAAGGAACCTGCCCATGGGTACGAGCTCAAACAGGCCCTAGAGGTGACGTTCGGCAGCGCGTACCCTTCGCCCAACATCGGGCAGATCTACGTCACCCTCGGCCGTCTGGAAAAGGACGGGTTCGTCCGGGCCGTCGACGTCGAGCAGTCGAACCGGCCCAACAAGAAGGTCTATTACCTCACCGCCGCCGGTCGTGAGGCGCTGGAGACCTGGGTGGACGAGCCGACCGAGGGACCGCGCGTCCGCGACGAGTTCTTCATGAAGCTCGTGCTGGCCCCGCTCACCGGGATCGCCGACCGGATGGCCCTCGTCAACCGGCAGCGCAGGCATTACCTGTCGCTGATGCGAGACCTCGACGCGCTGGCCGAGCGCACCGATCCGGAGAACCGGGTCGCGCTCCTGCTCATCGAGGGCGCCATGCTCCACCTCCAGGCCGACCTCGACTGGCTCGAACGCTGCCAGGAGGACCTCTCCTGATGCGCCCCCCTCCCATTGCCGTGATCATGCACGGGTTCCCGGAAACGCGGCCGGCCTGCGGCTCCACGTATCGTGATCATGCACAGGTTCCCGATCACGGGCGCCGACCTGCGGCAGAGCCGTACGTGATCATGCATGAGTGGGGTGGACGGTGACGGAGACCCCGGTGGTCAAAGCGACCAACCTTGTGAAGATCTACCAAACCACTGGGTTGCCCGTACCGGCCGTGCGGGGCATCGACCTGACCGTGCGGCCGGGCGAGTTCGTCGCGATCATGGGCCCGTCGGGCTCCGGCAAGTCGACCTTCATCCACATGCTGGGAGGGCTGGAGACCCGTACGAGCGGGGAGATCTGGCTGGACGGCAAGCGGGCCGACACGCTGTCGGAGAGCGGATGGGCCGTGCTCCGCCGGGAGAAGGTCGGGTTCGTCTTCCAGTTCTTCAACCTGGTCGCCAACATGACCGTGGCCGACAACGTGGAGTTGCCCGCGCTGCTCGGCGGGGTGTCGCCCCGGCAGGCTCGCGAGCGGCGGGAGTACCTGCTCGGCGAGCTCGGGCTGACCGAGCGGGCCGCCGCCGCCCCCGCCCAGCTCTCCGGCGGGGAGCAGCAGCGGGTCGCGCTGGCCCGTGCGCTGGCCAACCACCCGCGGCTGCTTCTCGCGGACGAGCCGACCGGCAACCTCGACAGCCGCAACACCCGCGACGTCCTCAAGCTCCTCGGCAAGGTGCACCGGCAGGGCCAGACGATCGTGCTGGTCACACATGACGCGCGGGTGGCGAGCATGGCCGACCGGGTCGTGAGCCTGCTGGACGGCCAGATCGTCGACGACGGCGCCATCCCGCGGACCCGCCGCCGCCCGTCCGGTACGGCAGGCGATGTCGTCGAGCTGCACGGATGACGAACCGCATGATCACGAAAGACCCGGCCGCAGGTGGGCGGCCATTGCCGGGAGCCTGGGCATGATCACGACGTGGGAAGACGCAGGTCGGCGGCCGTGCCCGGGAACCCGCGCATGATCACGGCGAGGGAAGGCGCACGCCAGGGCCTCGCCCGGGAATCCGTGCATGATCACGCCGGGGGGTGGGGGTGGTGAGGGCCGAGGCGCGGTGGGTGCGGGCCGACCTCCGGGCCCGCCGGGGTCAGGCGCTGCTGACCGTCCTCGCGGTGGCGGGAATCGTCACCGCCCTCATCACCGCGGCCACCCTCCTGGAGGACGGCACCAACCCCTGGCGGGGGCTGTTCGAGCGCAGCCGCGGGGCTCATGTGTGGATCCACACCAAGGACGCCCCGGACGTCCCCGCGCTCAAGGCCCTCAACGGCGTCACCGACCTCGCCGGGCCGTACCGCAGCGCCCCCGCGACCCTGGTCGACCACGGGCGCAGGGTGCCGATCGCGCTCCAGGAGACACCGGCGGCGTTCCCCGCGGTCGCCCGCCCACTGCTGCGGGAGGGCCGCTGGCTGGACGCCCGCCGGCCCGACGGCGTCGTGGTCGAGCGGTCGTTCGCGCGGGCGCTCGGGCTGCGCCCCGGCAGCCCGTTCACCGTCACCGGCCTGAACGGCGCCACCCACACCCTGGTCGTCTCCGGGCTGGCCGAGAGCGGCGACCAGGGCTTCTACCCCGAATGGACCCCCGGCCTGGCCTGGACGCTGTCGCAGACCCTCAGCCTGGTCGAGCCCGCCCCGGGCCGGACCGAGACCGTCACGGGCCTGCGGCTGGCCGACCCCGGCTACACGGACCTCGTCGTCCAGCGGGCCGTCATCGCCTTGCGCAACCAGGTCCAGCGGGTCGCCACCTGGCGTGAGGTCAGGGCGTCGATGGAGCTCGACAACCGGCTGCTCGGCCTGTTGCTCGCCCTGTTCGGCGTCGCGGGCCTGGTCGCCGCCGCGCTGGCCCTCGCCAATGCCACCGGCGGCCGGGTGCTGACCCAGCTCCGCGACATCGCCACGCTGAAGTCGCTCGGGTTCACCCGGGGCCAGGTCACCCGCATGCTCGTGGCCGAGCACGGCACGCTGGGGCTGCTCGGGATCGCCCTGGGCCTTCTCGCGGGACGGCTCATCACGGCTTACGCGCTGTCGGACGCCGTCGTCGTGCCGCTGTCTCCCGGGCCGCTCGTCGCCATCGCGGCGGGCACGGCCCTGGTGGTGCTGGTCGCCGTCTGGCTCCCGTCCTGGCGGGGCGGCCGCACGCCACCGATCCCGGCGGCCCCCGCCGGGCCTCCACGCGGCCACCTGTCGCGGCTCGCCCGGGTCGCCCTGCTCGTACGGCTGCCGCCCGCCCTGGTGCTGGGCGCGAGGGACGCCTTCACCAGGCGGACCCCGGCGCTGCTCACGGTGACCGGCGTGGCGATCCCGATGATGATGATCACAATCGGCCTGGGCTGCTGGGCGACCCTCGACGACTTCATCCGCCATCCGGAGAACGTCGGCCAGGCGGCCGCCCTCGCCGTACGGCCCGGCGACCTGACGGCGGAGGAGGCGCGGGCACGGGCGATGGCCGACCCCGACGTGGTGGCCGCCTATCCCGGCGCCGAGCTGGACGCGCTGGTCCCATGGCAGACCCGGACGGTCCGCACGAGAGCCCTCGGGCTGTCCGCCGACCCCTATCCCTTCCCTGTGGTCGAGGGCCGGATGTTCGCCGATCGGGGCGAGGCCGTGGCCGGTCAGGGCCTGCTCGACCTGCTTGGTGTGCACATCGGCGACCGGGTCCGGATGACGATCGGAGGCACGCCGCTCATCGTCAGGATCGTCGGCCGGGTCGTGGAGCCGGAGCAGGACGGCGAGGTCCTCTCGTTCGGCGTCGACAGCCTGGCGGCCAAGGACGCGGTGCCGCCGCAGTTCTACAGCCTGGTGCTCCGGCAAGGCGCCGATCCGGCGGAGGTGCGCGCCCGGCTCCAGGCGCAGTCTCTGGAGGTCGACCAGGCGGTCAACCCGGCCGACCGGCTGGCGGTCATCCGGGTGATCATTGTGGCTCTGGTCGTCGTGCTGGCCCTGATCGGCCTGGCCAACCTGCTGACCGCGAGCGCCCTCGGACTGCGCGACCACGTGCTCGACCTGGCCGTGCTGAAGGCGATGGGGCTCACGCCACGGCAGGTCATGGCCACACTCGTCACCGGCACGGGCCTGCTGGCCATGGTCGGGGTGCTGCTCGGGGCGTCCGCGGGCGCGTTCCTGTCGAGGGGCCTCATCGACCTGGAGGGCCGCGGCAGCGGCGTGGGGGCGGGCATCGGACGCGCGCCCACGCCCGGCATGTTCGCGGCGGCCGTGCTCATCGCCATCGGCGCCGCGCTGCTCGTCGCCCTCATCCCCGCCCGCCGGGCCGCTCGGGCGCAGGTCCCCGTCGCGGCACGCTAAGCATGATCACGGCCGGCGACTCCGCAGGCCGGAGGCCATGTCCGGGAACCTTCGCATGATCACGGCCGGGGGGCTCAGGACTCCTTCTGGATGGACAGCCAGTAGAAGCTGTGTCCCGGCAGCGTGAGCAGGTAGGGCAGGTCGCCGATCGGCGGGAAGGGCACGCCGCCACGGCACTCGACCGGCGTCATCCCGCTGAAGCGGCGCAGGTCGAGCTCGACCGGCTGGGCGAACTTCGACAGGTTGTTCACGCACAGCACCCGGTCGTCGCCTTCCTCGCGGATGAAGGCCAGCACGCTCGGGTTCGGCGACCACAGCTCGATGTAGCCGCCGGTACCGAAGATCGGGTGCTCCCGCCGGATCTGCAGCATCCGCCGGGTGAAGTGCAGGAGTGACGACTCGCTCTTGACCTGCGCCTCGACGTTGACCGACTGGTAGCCGTAGATCGGGTCCATGACCACCGGCAGGTACAGCCTGGCCGGGTCGGCCTTGGAGAACCCGGCGTTGCGGTCGGGGCTCCACTGCATCGGCGTGCGGACCGCGTCCCGGTCCTCCAGCCAGATGTTGTCGCCCATGCCGATCTCGTCGCCGTAGTACATGACGGGCGACCCAGGCATGCTCAGAAGCAGCGCGGTGAACAGCTCGATCTGGTCCCTGTCGTTCTCCAGCAGGGGAGCGAGACGCCGCCGGATGCCGAGGTAGGCCCGCATCCGGGGGTCCTTGGCATACTCGGCGTGCATGTAGTCGCGCTCCTCCTCCGTCACCGTCTCGAGCGTCAGCTCGTCGTGGTTGCGGAGGAAGATGCCCCACTGAGCGTGCTCGGGCAGCTTGGGGGTGCGCGACATGATCTCGGAGATCGGCTCCCGGCTCTGCCGCCGCACGGCCATGAAGATGCGCGGCATCAGCGGGAAGTGGAACGCCATGTGGCACTCGTCGCCGCCGGTCGTGGGGTCGCCGAAGTACTCCACCACGTCTTCGGGCCAGCCGTTCGCCTCGGCGAGCAGCACCCGGTCGGGGTAGAGCCGGTCCACCTCGGCGCGGATTCGCCGCAGGTATTCATGCGTCTCCGGCAGCCCGGAGCAGGCGGTCCCCTCGCGCTCGAAGAGGTACGGCACGGCGTCCAGCCGGAAGCCGTCGACGCCGAGGTCCAGCCAGAACCGCAGGACCTCCATCATGGCTTCCTGGACGGCCGGGTTGTCGTAGTTGAGATCCGGCTGGTGGTGGAAGAACCGGTGCCAGTAGTACTGGCCGCGCACCGGGTCGTAGGTCCAGTTGGACTCCTCGGCGCCGATGAAGATGATCGGGGCGTCCGCGTACTTCGTCGGGTCGTCCGACCAGACGTAGAAGTCGCCGTAGGGGCCGTCCGGGTCCTCCCGGGAAGCCTGGAACCATGGGTGCTTGTCGCTGGTGTGGTTCATGACCAGGTCGGTGATGACCCGCAGGCCACGCGCGTGGGCGGCCTCGATCATCTCGACGAAGTCACCGAGGGCGCCGAACTCCGGAAGGATCTTCAGGTAGTCCGAGATGTCGTAGCCGCCGTCGCGCAGCGGCGACTCGTACAGCGGCAGCAGCCACAGGCAGTCGATGCCGAGCCACTTGAGGTAGTCGAGCTTGTCGATCAGCCCGCGCAGGTCGCCCGTGCCGTCGCCGTTCGAGTCCTTGAAGCCGCGGACCAGCACCTCGTAGAAGACCGCCCGCTTGTACCAGTGGGCGTCCTGCGGGGTGAAGTCTGTGATCTCATCGCCGGGCAGCATCGCCGGCGGCGTTGTGGGCAGCCCGGTCTGAGCCGCCGGCACACGGGTGCCGGTAGGCGCGGAAACAGGTTCCGGGCAGGGAGACGCTGCGTTCATCTGGACTCGCTTGAAGAAAGAAGGAGGCGTGTGGTCAGGTCACACCCGAGCTTTGAAGCTCACGCCGTCAGATTGGGCCTTCATTGACCAAAATAGCACCTGACCAGGGCTGACCGTAAACGCTGACCAAGATATGACAGGTAGTTTTTACCTGTTTCTGCTTGATCACCCACGGCGATCAGGCAGGTGTCCGGGCAGGTCGGACAGCTGGCTTCCGGGGGTCCACGGAGGGGTCAGGTCTCCGAGGACGTCCTCGTAGTCTGTGAGCCAGGCGCCGAAAAGCACGAGAGCCCGTAGCCAGAATCGCGAGTTCCACGCCCCGAAGGCGGTCAGCGCGTCAGGCCCCGCTGCGACGACCTCCAGCATTTGGGGCGACATCAGACCGGGAATCGACGCGGCCTTCACCAGCATCCGGTGGTTCCACTCCCGTGCCGCCGGGCCGTTCGAGCGGAGCGGGACCCGGCGATGCGGGAGGGCGCCGTTGGTCGACGGCAGCGCCGCCACCCGAGGGTTGGCCGCCTTCAGGACCTCCCGATAGAACCTGCCGCCCTCCTTCCGGGTCACCGGCACAGAGAGAGCGGCGTCGAAGAACTCCGGGTGCAGGAACGGGAAGACCGGCGTGGCCTCGGGGCCCACGAGGTTCACAGGCGAGCGGGCGATGCCCCGGGCCGTCCGGGTGTGGAGCACGCTCAGTGGCAGCTCCGAACGGTGGCCGTGCAGCATCGAGGTCGCCGCGGCGAAAGCCGTACGGACCTGGTCGTCCATCCACGCGAGGGCGGAGTCGCCGAGGACGGGCATGTGCGGGTCGCCGGTCGCCAGAGCGGCCAGCAGTGCCTCCCGCCGCGACGCGCCGGTCCCCGCGCCCACGGCGTCGGCGGTGATCAGGAAGTTCTTCATCAGCGGGCCGCCGGCCAGGCCGTCGACCACGGCGCGGCCGGCCTGGTGGACCTCGCGGGCGAAGGGGGAGTACCACGCGTGGTGACTGGTGAGGTACTCCAGCCGCCGGGCCGCCCACAGCGCCTCTTCCGGGTACCTCTCCGCGTCCTGCGGCACGATCCGGTGGGGGATGCCCAGCTCGCGCGTGATGTACCGGGCGAAGTCGATGTCGTTGTCCAGCCCGTCGTCGGGGCTCGTCGTCCACGACTCCACGTCCATCCGCCGCGCCACGGCGACGCTCGCCAGCAGCCTGGAGTCGTAGCCGCCGCTCACCGGGACCAGCACCCGCTCGTACGGCTTGAGCGCGTCGTGCAGCAGCGCGACCAGGTCGCCGCCGGTCACGCCGCGGTCGACCGGCTCCTCCCGCACCCAGCGGGGCGCCCGCTTCTCGACGCGCAGCTTCCGCGCGGTCCGCGACCAGGTCAGCGCGGTCGCGCCCGGCAGCCGCCTGACCTCGCGGTACGGCGTGTCCTCCAGCAGCGGATAGGTCAGCTTCAGGATGGCCGCCCAGGCGCTCCAGTTCACCTCGTACGGCCGGGCGGCCAGGGCGAGAAGCGGCTCGATCAGACCGGCGAAGTAGACGGCGTCCCCGTCGGCCAGGTAGTAGACGTCGATCAGCCCGAATGCGCCCGTGTGCAGGGTCACGGCTCCCGGCTCGTCGATGAGCCCCGGCGCCTCGTAGGTCTCGGAGATCCTCAGCCAGTCGCGCGCCGCCGGGCCGGACTCGTGGCCTGATTCTGGGCCGCCGATCGGCTGCCGGTCCCCCCACGCGAAAGCCACCGCTCCGCGCGGTGCGTCCTCCTGCGGCGCGTCGCCGTACGGGGCTGTGTTGTCGTACGGCGCGAGCGGGCCGGAGGCGAGCAACGCGGCGTATGTGGCGGTATGCACGGCGCGTACGGCAGGGCCGGACCGAGCCAGCAGATCCAGCCGGGCCGCGTCGAAGGGCCCGATAGCGCCGCAGACATACGGCCTCGTCTGGTATCGCGGCCACTCACCCTTGCGCACGTCTCGCCCTCCCTCGAACCCGCCGCCGAGTCTACGGACCTTTCGCCCATCGAGCCGTGAGCTATCCCGAATCAAGACGATTCAGCCGATGCGTAGCCTTGCTGTGAGGATGACGAGGTCTGGTCTCTTCCTGAGATCGATCAGCCCGTTCTGCGAATATTGTGACTCTCGCCCCCCTTCGGACTACTGCGGAGTTACCTCATGAGCGAGCTGGAGAGCGTGAAGCAGGCGCTGGCGCGGGCCGTCGAGCAGGCGGCCGGGGCGGCGGAGCTCGCCCGGCTGCTCACGGATTACCAGCGGCGGCTCGACGAGGCGGCCCATTCTGAGGCCGAAGCGGTGACCAGGCTGCGGGAGGCCGAGGCGCGGCTCAAGGTGGTCGGGCGGCAGAACACGCAGCTCGCGAAGAACCTCGCCGAGCAGCGCTATCAGACCGAGGTAGCCAACTGGAAGCTCGTCTCGGTCCAGGAGAGCCGCTGGATCAAGCTCGGCGACGCTCTCCACACCAAGAACCCCGGTGTCGTGGCCAAGACGCTCAAGACGCCGGTGAAGAAGCGTCCCGCGCCCAAGCGGTCGGACTTCAAGCCGGAGCTTCCGGCGGTCGCCGAGGAGAAGGCCGCGGCAGCCGTACCGGACGCGAACGCGCCGGAGGTCTCCGCCGCCCTCGCCGACGGGTTCGCGGTGCCGAAGGGGCCGCTGGCCAGGCCGTACCTCACGGTCGCCGCGATCGTGGACAGGCAGACCGAGGCGCTGCTGCGCTACGAGTGGCGGCAGGTGACCAACTTCGGCCCGGACAACTGGGAGACGATGCTCGACCAGCATCAGCCGCACGTGCTGTTCGTCGAGTCCGTACGGCCCGGCCCCCGGCAGGGCAACGGAGGGCGCTGGCTGGAGGCGCTGTCGGGGCAGTCGCGTGCGCTGCGGGACCTGGTCGAGGCGTGCCGCAAGCGGGGGATCAAGACCGTTTTCTGGCATTCGAGCGGCGCCGTATCGCGGTCGGTCCCGGCGGCTGAGCATTTCGAGTACGTCGTGACGACCTCGGAGGCGCGGGCCCGCGAATGGAAGTCCGCGTTGCGGCACGAGCGTGTGGGCGTCCTGCCACACGCGATCCAGCCTCGCGTCCACAACCCGATCCCGGCTGTCGGCGGCCGCACCGGAGAGGTCGTTACCCTCGGCTCCGTCACCCTGCCGGTCCACACGCCACCGGCGATCGAGACGTCCCCGGCAGGCGCGGCGTCCGGAGCGGGCCAGGCCGGCCTCACCCCCCAGCCGGGGGCCCCGGTGGCCGGGCACGGAACGTCGCGGCCCTGGGCCGTTCTGGCCGGGCAGGGCGACGACAAGACGACCTACGACGACATGCTTACGGCCTACCGGCGGCCCGCCCTGGTGGTGGCCGGCGCCGACGCCGAGCCGAGAGTGATCGCGGAGGTCGCCGCCTGCGGCACCCCGGTGCTCCAGGTGAGAGCGGGAGCCAAGGGCGAGGAGACCGTCGCGGCCGCCGACGTCCTCCTCGCCGATCCCGAACGGCTGGCCAGGGAGGCGCACCTGGCGTGGCGTGCCCGGCCGAGTGTGACTCCGCTGCTGGACCCGATCCTCGACATCCTCGGCGTGCCGAGCGTCCGGAACAACGAGACGATCAGCGTCATCACCGCCATCGACGGTGAGGCCGAGCTGGAGCGCCTGCTCACCCAGGTCGGTCGGCAGGCGCACCGGCCGGGCCAGCTCGTCATCGTCGCCGACGGCGTGGACGCCGCCCTGGTCGAGAAGACCGCCCGCCAGCACCCCGCACTGGCGGCGGAAGGCGCGGGAGGCACGCAAGGCGCCGCCATGCCGGACCTCGTCGTCCGGGTCGCCGCCGCTCCCATCACGCGGGGTGCGGGTCTGGACCGGGCGCTGCGGCTCGCCGAGGGCGACTTCGTGGCGGTCCTCGACCCCCGGGACCTGTACGGCGAGCACTATCTGGCAGACCTCGTCCGGCACTTCGCTTCGACCGACGCCGAGATTCTGGGCAAGGCCGCGTTCTACGCCCATCTGCCGGAGGCAGGCGCGACGCTCCTCCGGCAGCCGGAAGCCGAGCACCGGTTCCTCCCCGAGGTGGCGGGAGGGACGGTCCTGGGCCGCCGCCAGACGCTCGTCGACCTGGGCTTCGCCGACGTCTCCGAGGAGTGGGGCGAGGTCCTGATGCGGCAGTGCCGCGCCGACGGGGTCCGCGTCTACTCGGCCGACCGGTACTCGTACGTCTGCGTGCGGAGCTCGGCCTCGGCGGAGGGTGGCCTGCTGGGCTCGGCCCGCCTGGAGGGATACCTCCCCGCCGAACCTCTCGCGTTGCTCTGAGGACGACAACCGGCGCCGGCAATGCATGATCACGCACATGTACGGCCGGGCCCGCGGCCATGTGCGGGAATCCGTGCATGATCACGCCAGGTGGTTGGTGTGGCGGGGTGGTTGGTGCGGCTGGGTGGTTAGTGTGGGCGGTGTGACGCCCGCGCGGCTCGGCCGGTTTCTGGGAGCGCCGCCTGTGCCCTCTGGTTCGTGGGAGCGGGAGGCGGCGCTGGCGTCCCCGATCGCGCTCAAGGCCGCGTACGGCAGGCCGCCGCGCGACGTGGCGGAGGAACTCGCGGCCCGGCTGCGCGGCCGGGAAGGGATCGCCGCCGTCCGGGTCCAGCCCAACGGTTTCCTGCTGATCGTGCTGACGACCCCCGGCGAGATCGTCCGGGAGATCGTGGAGCGGGACTCCGCGCCGTTGCCGGATAGGGCAGATCAGCTGGATGGGGCGGCCTCGGGCAGCCCCGCGGACCAAAATGATCGGGAGCGTGCGGGGCGGGTGCCGTCCCCGCTGTGGCCTGACCTTCCTCGCACTTGGGATAACCCGGGCTTCGTCGTGAGGTTCGCGCATGCGCGGGCGGCGGCCGTACGCCGATGGGCGCGTGATCTCGGTGTGCCGTGGGAGGGCTTCCGGCCGGAGTCGCTGGACGACCCTCGCGACCGCGCGGTGCTGAGGGCGCTCGCGGAGTTGCCCAGCCGTACGGCGAGCCGCGACCCGGCGTGGACGGCCTACGCCGAGCAGCTCGCGCTGGCCTACCACGACGCGCACGAGCGCGCTCCGGCCACTCCGATGGGGGACGGCCCGCCCACCGAGGTTCACACATCACGGCTGTGGCTGGCGAGAGCCGTACAGGTCGTCCTGGTAGATATTCTGGGTCCGGCGTTGCCGGACAGACTGTGACAGACGGGGCCAAGAGGCGTCTCGTCACGTGGGCGGCCGTCTCATGCGGACGGTGAGGTCGGATAGCCTCGTTCGGGTGAGTCGATTCGCCCACCCCGCCGGCGACAGGCATGCCGAGGTGCTGCCCGAAGAACGTCCGCCGCATGTGCCCGCCGACCTGAACGCGCTCGATCACGTGATCTGGCCGCGAACGTCCGGCCGGACCGGTGGCGCCATCACGATCGGCGGCGTCGACGTCAGGGATCTGGCGAAGGAATACGGCACTCCTCTCTACGTCATCGACGAGGAGGACTTCCGCTCCCGCTGCCGGGACCACAAGGCCGCCTTCCACGACGGCGAGGTCCACTACGCGGGCAAGGCGTTCCTGTGCCGTGAGGTGGCCCGCTGGATCGACCAGGAGGGTCTCGGCCTCGACGTGTGCAGCGCGGGCGAGCTCGCGGTCGCGCTCAGCGTCGGCTTCCCGCCCGAGCGCATCACGATGCACGGCAACAACAAGTCCCTGGCCGAGCTGGACAAGGCCGTCGAGGTCGGCGTCGGCCACATCGTGGTCGACTCCTTCGAGGAGATCGCCCGGCTGGGCTTCCTCGCCGACCGGCACGGCACCCGGCCCAAGGTCATGATCCGCGTGACCGTCGGCGTGGAGGCGCACACCCACGAGTTCATCGCGACCGCCCACGACGACCAGAAGTTCGGCCTGTCGCTGAGCAGCGGCGCGGCGGCGGAGGCGGCGCGGCGGATCCTCGCCCTTCCGCAGCTCGAACTGGTCGGGCTGCACTCGCACATCGGGTCGCAGATCACCGACACCGCCGGGTTCGAGGTGGCCGCCCGCCGTCTGGCCGGCCTGCTGGTCCAGATCAAAAAGGAGCACGGCGTCTTCCTCCCCGAGCTCGACCTGGGCGGCGGTTACGGCATTCCGTACGTGACGGGCGACGAGGCGCCGGACATCAAGGTCATCGCGGACGGCCTCACTGAGATCGTCGCCAAGATCTGCGCGTCGGCGGGGCTTCCCGTGCCGCACCTGACGGTGGAGCCGGGCCGCGCGATCACGGGACCCGCGGGCGTGACGCTCTACGAGGTCGGTACGGTCAAGGACGTGGAGGGCCTGCGGACCTACGTCAGCGTCGACGGCGGCATGAGCGACAACATCCGCACCGCGCTGTACGGCGCCGACTACACGGCCGTGCTCGCCTCCCGCGAGACCGAGGCCGAACCGATGCTGTCCCGCCTGGTCGGCAAGCACTGCGAGAGCGGGGACATGATCGTTCGCGACCTGTGGCTGCCCGCGGACCTCGCTCCAGGTGACATGATCGCGGTAGCGGCGACCGGCGCGTACTGCCGCTCGCTGGCGAACAACTACAACTACCTGCCGAAGCCCGCGGTGGTCGCGGTGTCCAGGGGCAAGGCACGGCTGATCGTGCGCCGGGAGACCGAGGACGACCTGCTGAGGGGGCAGCTGTGACCACTCGCCCGTCGACGGGTGAAACGAGGAGGGCCCGTGACTAACCCCATCGGCAAACCGGCGCTGAAGGTCGCGCTGCTGGGCTGCGGCGTCGTCGGTTCGCAGGTCGTGCGGCTGCTGGGCGAGCAGGCCGACGACCTGGCCGCCCGCGTCGGCGCTCCGCTGGAGCTGGCCGGGGTGGCCGTGCGGAGGCTCGGCCGCAAGCGCGACGCGGAGATCGACCCCGCCCTGTTGACGACCGACGCCGAGGGCCTGGTCACCCGCGACGACGTGGACATCGTCGTCGAGGTGATCGGCGGCATCGAGCCCGCCAGGTCGCTGATCCTGGCGGCGATGTCACGTGGCAAGTCGGTGGTGACCGCCAACAAGGCGCTGCTGGCCGAGGACGGCGCGACCATTCACCGGGCGGCCCGCGAGAACAACGCCGACCTCTACTTCGAGGCCAGCGTGGCGGGAGCGATCCCGCTGCTGCGCCCGTTGCGCGAGTCGATGGCCGGTGACCACGTCCGCCGGGTGCTGGGCATCGTCAACGGCACCACGAACTACATCCTCGACAAGATGGACTCCTCGGGCGCCTCGTTCGGAGACGCGCTGGAGGAGGCCCAGTCGCTCGGGTACGCCGAGGCCGACCCGACCGCCGACGTGGAGGGCTTCGACGCCGCCGCCAAGGCCGCCATCCTCGCCGGGATCGCCTTCCACAGCCGGGTGACGGCGGCCGACGTGCACCGCGAGGGCATCACGGAGATCACCGCGGCCGACGTCGCCTCGGCCAAGGGCATGGGCTACGTGATCAAGCTGCTGGCCATCTGCGCGCGCTCCGACGACGGCCGCTCGGTCGGCGTGCGGGTCCACCCGGCCATGATCCCCCGGTCGCATCCCCTGGCGGGGGTCCGGGAGGCGTACAACGCCGTGTTCGTGGAGGCCGAGTCGGCCGGGCGGCTGATGTTCTACGGCGCCGGCGCCGGGGGAGCACCCACGGCCTCGGCGGTCCTGGGGGACATCGTCGCGGTGGCCCGCAACCGCCTCGCCGGGACCCGCGGCCCCGAGGAGTCGACCTACGCCGACCTGAAGGTCCACCCGATGGGAGACACGGTCACCCGCTACCACGTGTCGGTGGACGTGGCGGACAAGCCGGGCGTTCTCGCCCGCGTGGCCGACGTCTTCGCCAGCCACGACGTGTCCATCCAGACGGTCCGGCAGGAGGGCCGCGGCGACGACGCCCAGCTCGTTCTGGTCACCCACAGGGCGAGCGACGCCGCCCTGTCGGCCACGATCGAGGACCTCCGGGAGCTCGACATCGTCCGGGCCGTGGCCAGCGTGATGCGCGTCGAGGGCGACGACACCCCCTGAGCCGTAACGTGGCGGATTCAGGCGATCACTGGATAATCTACGTCGGTTCCCTCTGATCGCCTGAAAGCTTCTTGCGCGCACGCCGTGCGCGATGCCCCCGGAGATTTGATGACGACTGTCCATGCGCGCACTGATCTCGTGGCGCGCTAAAAGGTGGTGTTGACCTAGAATCGCCCGGTGTTCCCTTCGTCCCCCGCTTCGTTCCTGCGGCGTGCCGGTGCCGTCGCGCTGGTGGTGCCAGTGCTGGTCATGGCCGCCGGGCAGATGGCCGAGGCCAGGACGACAGGGGCCGTGACGACAGGGGCCGCGACGACCGAGCACGGATCGCCCAAGGTGACGACCGTCGTGGCCTTGACCTTCGATGACGGCGACGCGAGCCACGTGCGGGTGGCCCGGCTGCTGAAGAGCAGAGGTATGGCCGGGACGTTCTACGTCAACAGCGCGCAGATCGGCACGGCTGGCAAGCTGACCCGCGCGCAGCTCGCCGCCATCGCCAGGGCGGGCCACGAAATCGGCGGCCACACCTTGACGCACCCCAAGCTGCCCGAGCTGACGCCCGCGGAACAGCGCGCCGAGATCTGCGATGACCGGCGGGCGCTGCTCGCGATGGGCTTTCAGGTTCGCACGTTCGCCTACCCCTACGGCGCGTGGGACGGCAGCGCCAAGCGGATCGTGCGCGCGTGCGGGTACAACGGCGCGAGAGGAGTGGGCGGTCTTTCCTCGCGCCCGTGCGCCGGTTGCGAGGTGGCCGAGCCGTACCGTCCAGAGAGCCTCTACCTCGTCCGGACCCCGGGATCCGTGCGGGAGACGACCACACTCGCGCAGATCAAGGAGTCGGTGCTCAACGCGGAGAAGGCGGGTGGCGGCCTGGTGCCGCTGGTCTTCCACCGGTTGTGCGCCGATGACGGCGGGTGCGGCGTCTATTCGGTGAGCGACCGGACCCTCACCGCGTTCCTCGACTGGCTGGCCGGGCGCAGGACCCGGGGGACGGTCGTGCGGACCCTCGGCGCGGCGATCGGCGGCAAGGTCCGGCCCCTCGCATGATCAGGCCGAGGCGGCGATCCAGGACTACGGCGCCCAAGCGGCTCATATGCCACAATGCGAGATCGTTGAGCAGACTGTGAAGACCGGCCGAGGGCGGGCGTCATGACAAGCCCCAGAGGCTTCCTCCGCACGCCGAGCGCGGAGATGGCGGACGCGTCCTGGGACGGGAGCCGGTGGGTCGTCGCCGGAGCCCCGCTCCAGGCAGAGCTCGCGGAAGACGACGTGGCACGCCTGCGTGGCCTCCGCGGCGTCCACGTCCACTGGCCGCCCGGCGTGGTGCCTCACGACGTGATCGTCCGGCTCGCCGCCGCCGGGGTCCCGCTCCACTCGGCCTCGGTGCCCGGCTGGCTCGCCGACGCCACGCTCCGTGAGCTGATCACCGACCCCGGCTGGCTCGCCTCCGAGACCGACAGCGCTGGAGCGCCGGTCGCCGACCTCCGCCGCGAGGAGCACAGCGTACGGCTCCGCAGGCACGCCCTCCGCCACGCCGGCCGTACGGGCTCGAACGCCGGCACGGGCTCGAACGCCGGTCTGTCCGGCGAGGGCCGGGCCGGGGGCAGCGAGGGCAGGGCCGCGGCGAGCGGCGGCGGGCCGCGCATCGGCGGCAGGCTGGGCGGCGGGGGGCTGGTCAGCGTCGTGGTGGCGAGCAGGCGGCCGCGGATGGCGGCCTTCGCGCTGGCGCAGATCGCCCGGCAGCGTGACGTGGACCTGGAGGTCGTCTACGCCGCGCACGGCTTCCCCGCGGACGTCGTACGGCAGGCCGCCGAGGGCTTCCCCTTCCCGATCGAGGTTGTCGAGGTCGGCGGCGAGATCCCGTTCGGCGACGTGCTGAATGAAGCGGTACGGCGGGTAACCGGCGACTATGTCGCGAAATGGGATGACGACGACTGGTACGGCCCTGACCATCTCTCCGACCTCCTCCTGGCCAGGGCGTACTCGGGAGCCGACGTGGTGGGGACGGCCGCCGAGTTCTTCTACCTGGAGCCGCTGAAGGTGACCGTCCGCAGGACCGACTACACGAGCGAGGTGGCCTCCCCGCACGTGGCGGGAGGGACGATCCTGCTGGAGCGCGCCGCGTTGCGCGAGGTCGGCGGCTTCCAGCCGCTGCCGCGTGCCGTCGACGAGCGGCTCCTCAAGGACGTGGAGGCGGCGGGAGGGGCGATCTACCGGACGCATGGCCTGGGCTACGTGCTCAGGCGCTCCACGATGGAGGAGCACACCTGGCGGCTGCCGCTGGCGCACTTCCTCCGAGTCGCGACCAACCAGTGGCGCGGTTTCCGGCCGAGCCGGATCCTGGAGGCGGAATGACGCCGGCCGAGACACCGCGAGTTCGCGGAAACGACTACTCCGTCCTCCGGCCGCCCGACGTCGGGACGTGGACGCCCGGCCTGCGGGTGAGCGTCGTCGTGCCCGCCTACAACGGCCAGGAGAAGCTCGACCTCGTGCTGGCCGGGCTCGCCGACCAGACCTACCCGGCCGCGCTGACCGAGGTGATCGTCGTCGACAACGGCAGCGTGCCCCCGCTGCGCCTGCCCGAGGTCCGCCCGGAGCGGACCCGGCTGATCGTCTGCGCCAGTCCTGGACGGGCCAACGCCCGCAACGCCGGCCTCCGGGCCGCCGAGGGCGACGTCATCCACTGGCTGGACTCCGACATCGTGCTGGAGCGCACGGCCCTGGAGGCCCACATGCGCTGGCACCATCTCGCGCCCTACCTCGTCGTGACCGGCTACCTGCGCTTCTCCGCCGCGCCGCTCCCGGAGCCCCGTGAGATCGTCTCCGCCGGGGAACGGGGGAAGCTGTTCGAGCCGGCCGAGCCGCACGACTGGATCGTCGAGCTGGTCGAGCGCACCGACGGCCTGCGGACCAACGCGCACCGGGCGTTCAGCATCCACATCGGCGGCGCGACGTCGGTCAACGCCCGGCTGATCGAGGCGGCCGGGCCCATGGACGAGGAACTGATCCTCGGTCAGGACACCGAGATGGGCTACCGGCTGTCCCAGGCGGGGGCGGTGTTCATCCCGGAGCCCGTGGCCCGCGGCTACCACCTCGGCCCCACGATGCGGATGCGCGACGCGAAGTCGATCGGCCGCAACAGCCACGCGCTCATTCCCGACCGCATCCCGCACTACCGGTGGCTGCGGTCCCATCCGGCCCGGCAGTGGCTCGTGCCGTACGCCGAGGTGGAGATCGACGCGAGCGCCGCCACCTATGAGGACGTCCGCGCGACCGTCGACGCGGTGCTCGCGGGCACGGTCCCGGACGTCGCCGTCGTCCTGGTGGGGCCCTGGGACGAGCTCGATCCCGAGCGCCGCTCGCCGCTCACCGATCCCCGCCTCGATCTCGTGCTCATCCGCGGCCACTACGCGAACGACGGCCGGGTCCGGCTGGGGGAGACGACGCGGGCCGGGGAGGCGGGGCCCACCTTGGACAGTGCGCCGTTCGTGCTTCGCCTGCCGCCAGGCTGGGTGCCCGGCGAAGACAGCCTGGCGGGCCTCCTCGACCTGGCCAGGGACCGCGGCCTCGGCCTGCTGTCCGTGCTGCTGGAGGAAGGCCCCGAAGGGATCGTCGCCGCCCGCCTTGAGCGTACGGCGGCGTTCGCCCGCGCCCGGATCGTGGCGGAGCCCGGCGAAGATCTCGACGGCGCCGTGACCGAGGTGTACGGCTCTATGTGGGTGAGCGGGGAGACGTGGGGCTTCCTGCCCGCCGCCTCCGCGCGAACCCCGGTGGGCCGCCGGACCGCCTATCGCGCCCGGATCGAGGCCGAAGCCGAGGTCGAACGCCTGACCAAGGAGGTCGAGCGGCTCAAGGGCAAGGTGGCCGACTGGCGGGGCGACGCCCAGCGCTGGCGCGCGAGCGCCGTCGAGTTGCGGCGCGAGGTCGGCAGTCTCCGTAAACAGGTGAGCGCGTTGAAGCGGGCCCAGGGCTTCAGGGGCCTCGCGCGCCGCCTCCGCCGGCCGTTCACCGACACCTGAGCCAGGCCATAGAAAGCCGCTGTCCTTAATTATCCGTAATTGGCGGCACATCCGTCCTGATCACGGCACTGCTGGACTAAATACCGGCTTGACCTGTGGAAACGGCAGATAGGGAACGTTCGGACGCTGAAGAGAGTCGCCGAGACGCGCGTTGGCGTGCTTGAGTCAGATCTTTATTCGCGTAATGACAGGTTTAACGATCCGGCTATACCATCGCCGTTCGTGACTGAAGCCGATCTTTCAGGCCCAAGGCTGGCCAACGATCTGTTCTTCGTCATACATGACGACATAACGGGTCGAATGCGACTGCATCCGCGGCTCACCGGGCTTGGGCTGGCCGCCGCCGTCCTGGGCGAGCTGATGCTGGCCGGGAGGATCTCCGTGGACCTCACGGCCGGCGAGGTGCGGCTGGCCGTCCTGCACGGCACGCCCACCGGCGACGAGGTCACGCAGAACGCTCTCGACCACGTCGTCGCCGAGCCCGCGCATCGCTTCCGGATCTGGCTGCAGTTTCTCGCCCGTACGGCACACGCCGACGTGGCGGCCCGGATGACCGCCGCCGGGCTGCTGCGCCCGGCGAGGCGCCTGCAGTCCAGACAGGTGCCCGCCGACCCGAACGCGGCGGCGTGGCCGATCGGGCGCCTCAACCTGGCGATCCAGCGCCGTCAGCCGCTCAGCGCACAGGACGGCGTCCTGCTGGGCCTGGTCGTCGCGACCGGCGGTGGCCGGCTCGTCCTGTGGGACCGGAACCCGCGATACCTCTCCGACTCGACCGCCGCGCTTCCGGCGCCGCTCCAGGAACTGATCGCCCAGACCGAGGCCGCTATCGGCGACTCCGTCATCAGCCGTAGATAACCCAATGCTCAGGAGGAGCGGCGGAACCTTCCGAGGCGGTCGCGGAGGGGGGTGAGCCGCTTACCCCTCGGACGAGGCTGCGCGGCGCGGGTCTCCGCCGGCTCACAGGGCTCCTTCTGCTCACGGGCGGGCCAGAAGGAGGCCGCGGCGCTGTGCCGTACGCCGTGGGTCTCCTCGATCACCTCGTCGAGGGGCTCTCCGGGAGCGGCGACCAGGAGGGCGCGGCCGACGGCCTCGGTCCGTTCGAGGCGGGCGGCGTGGCCGTCGGCGAAGGCGACCTTCAGAACGCCCAGCCGGTCGCCGGTCACCCGCTCGATCATGCCCTCCAGCGACGCCGGTTCGAGCGGCACGTCGATCGGACCGATGTAGCGGAACGGGGCAGGCGCGGCCGTGGGCGTCACCTCGTCCGCGAGGCGGACGCGGGGGTCGTGGCGGTAGCCCTCGCGGAGCATCCGCAGCTCGAACGCCGGATCAGTGAGCACGGAATGGCGGCCGGCCGGCAGCTTCGACCAGGGCGCGACGAGGGTGACCGACACATCCGGGAGCGTTCCCGACAGAGCCGCGCGGACGGCCTCGTGCGTCTCCCGTTCGGTCGCGTCGCCGACGTCCAGCACCACCTCGACGTACGGCACGAGCCAGCCCCGGCCCGGGTCCTTGCGGAGATCGCGGCGGAGCGGGATGCGCTGCGCGAGATAGGGCTGCACCGCGCGGACCGTCGCCGTCCGGTCCCGCCGCTGCGCGGGCAACCCGAGATGTACGGCTTTCGCCTCCAGGTCCGGGACGAAGACGGCGCCCTGCTGGGCCAGCCGATAGGCGAACTCGGTGTCCTCTCCCCGGATCACGAGGGGGTCGATCGCGCCCGCGGCGTCGAATAGTGACCGGTGGAGCGACACGGTCGGCCCGGTGCACACGTGGTAGGGGTTCTTGCTGCGGCGCAGCCCGTCGAGACGGACGATCGTCTTCTCCGTGGAGCTGGGGATCGCCCGCGACATGTCCACGATCTCGTCCACGACGTCGTCCAGCACGGCCCGCCGCACGTCCCCGGCCGTGACCGCGGGCTCCTCGACGAACTGCTTCGCCCCGATGGCGACCACGTAGTCGGTCAGGTGATGCCATCGCATCAGCGTTTCCAGGTGGTCGCGGTGGATCACCATGTCGGCGTCGAGCCGCTGGATGACCGTGCCCCCGGACGCCTGCACGCCGCTGTTGATCGCGTGGCCGGGCCCCCAGCCATCGGGGGCGGCGGGGACCAGGCGGGTGTTCTCCGGCCGGATCTCGGGCAGGCGCAGGGGAGGATCGCTGCCGTCGTCGACGACGAGGACCTCGACGAGATCGGCCGGGTAGGTCTGCGCGGACAGGGCGGCAAGAGTGAGGTCGAGCCGGTGCTGCCCGCCGTGGGCGGGGATGACCACGCTGACCGAGAGCTTCGGCGTCCATCGCCCCACGGCAGCGGGCTTGAGCGGGGAAAAGTCGTTGTGCCGGATCATCGGTCGGGCCCTGCTGCCCGTCACAATGGCAACTCCTCCGTTGTTACACATCCAGTCAAATTACCGGGCAACCCTAGCGAGAGAGTCTGAGCGTTTCCTAAGGTGACGCTCAGCATGTCCATCAGGTGGACAGCGCTTCTCGCATTTCAGGCGGTTGGCCGTAGACTCGTTGGCCAATACCCCAGGTTGCACGCGTGAGCAAGCGCGTGGAGGGAGCAATACATGTCCAGGGCATGGCGTGGCCTCATCGAGGAGTACCGTGACCGGCTTCCGGTTTCCGCGACGACGCCCGTGGTCACCCTGCTCGAGGGCGGCACGCCTCTGATCCCCGCGCGGCGGGTCTCCGAGCTCACCGGTTGTGAGGTCCACCTCAAGGTTGAGGGTCTGAACCCCACCGGCAGCTTCAAGGACCGCGGCATGACCGTGGCGATCAGCAAGGCCGTGGAGGAGGGCGCCCAGGCGGTGATCTGCGCCTCTACCGGCAACACCAGCGCCTCGGCGGCGGCCTATGCCGTACGGGCGGGGCTGACCTGCGCCGTGCTCGTGCCGCGCGGGAAGATCGCGATGGGCAAGCTGGCCCAGGCGCTCGTTCACGGGGCCAAGCTGCTCCAGGTCGAGGGCTCGTTCGACGACTGCCTGGAGATGACGAGGAAGCTCGCGGAGAACTACCCGATCGCGCTGGTCAACTCCGTCAACCCGCATCGCCTCCAGGGTCAGAAGACCGCCGCGTTCGAGATCGTCGACACTCTCGGCGACGCGCCCGACGTTCACTGCATCCCCGTCGGCAACGCCGGCAACATCTCGGCCTACTGGATGGGCTACAAGGAGTACGCCGACGACGGCGTGGCCACGAAGAGGCCGCGGATGCTGGGATTCCAGGCCAGCGGCGCCGCGCCCCTCGTCGGGGGGGCTCCCGTCACCCACCCGCACACGATCGCCACCGCCATCAGGATCGGCAATCCCGCTTCCTGGAAGCTCGCGGTGGCGGCGCGCGACGAGTCGGGCGGCGACATCCAGGCCGTCACCGACCGTCAGATCGCCGCCGCCTACAAGCTGCTGGCCCAGGAGGAGGGCGTCTTCGTCGAGCTCGCCTCGGCCGCGAGCGTGGCGGGGCTGCTGCAGGCGCACGAGCAGGGCCTGCTCACGGCGGGGGAGCGGGTGGTCTGCACGGTCACCGGCAACGGCCTCAAGGACCCCGACTGGGCGATCTCGGGCGCTCCCGCTCCCGTGACGATCCCCATCGACGCCTACGCGGCCGCCTCCGCCCTGGAACTCGCCTGACCCTTGCCTCTCCTCCCCCACCTCTTGGCCGTGATCATGTACAGGTTCCCGGGCTGGGCCGCCGACGTGGCCAAACCCGGGTCGTGATCATGCGCAGGGTCCCGCGAAGGCCCGTTGACCAGCCGTAATCCCGTTCGTGATCATGTACGCGGCTGACCGCGCATGGTTTCAGGTGACGCACGTGAGTTCAGGTGACCAATGACGAGTAGTGCGAACGACGGGCGTGACGGCGTCGTCGTCCGTGTCCCGGCGACCAGCGCCAATCTCGGCCCCGGCTTCGACAGCCTCGGCCTCGCGCTCGATCTGTACGACGAGGTGGAGGCCGAGTTGCCCGACGCCGAGGGCGTGAGCGTCGAGGTCGAAGGGGAAGGCGAAGGCGCCGGAGAGCTGGACCGCGGCGAGGGGCACCTGATCGTCCGCACGATGCGGACCACGTTCGACCGCATGGGCGTCCCCCAGCCTCCCGGCATCCGGCTCCGCTGCGTCAACCGGATCCCGCACGCCCGCGGCCTCGGCTCGTCCTCCGCCGCGATCTGCGCGGGCATCCTCGCCGCCAGAGCCCTCGCCCGTACGGCGGGCGCTTCCGGCCACCCGTCGTACGGCGGCTCGCAAAGCGGTTCGGCGGGGGCGGGAGCCGTACGGGACCTGTCGGACGCCGAGGTGTTCGCGCTGGCGACGGAGCTGGAGGGGCACCCGGACAACGTGGCGCCCTGCCTGGCCGGCGGGCTGACCATCGCCTGGACGGACCAGTCCGGAGCAGCGAGTATGGTGAAACTGACGCCACACGAGGACGTCCGGCCGGTCGTGATGATCCCGGGGTTCCGGTTGTCCACGGAGGAGGCGCGGGGGCTGCTGCCGAAGGACGTACCGCATTCGGACGCCGCGGCCAACGCGGGGCGGGCGGCGCTGCTGATCGCGGCGCTCACTCAGAGACCGGAATCCGGCCTCCTGCTCGCCGCCACCGAAGATCGGCTACACCAGGATTACCGGGCGCCCGCCATGCCGCGGACCGCGGATCTGGTACGACGCCTCCGTGCCGCAGGGGTGCCTGCCGTGGTCTCTGGGGCCGGTCCGACCGTTCTCGTGTTTTCGACCCGGGATACCCAGGATTTGATCGCGCCAGAAGTGGGTAATGATTGGCACATCCAGCCAATGAACGTCGACCCGATCGGTGCGGGCGTTCGGTTTCCCGAGACACGCTGATGCCTCTTCGACCTTCAGGGAATAGCTGTGCGCGCTGGTGATGTTAAGGTGATAGCCGCACCAGGTGCCCCCGTGTTGGGTGCGTGCTTGTCATTCGCACATCGCTGCACTTCGCCTCGCGTCCTTCGACGCGGGCAGGGCGATTTCCCCGAAACCGTTTCCTCCAGTTGGCTCACCTCCGGGTGGCATGACGGGAGGCGGCGTTCTCGGAGACATGCGCGTTCGAACCACCAAGACATCTGGTCGGTGGCGGCAATCCGGGGGACGACCCCCGGGCACCTACCGCTCGCGAGTCCCAAGGGTCATCGACACATGGAATTCGCGAAGCCCGACCCGGTCTGTCCCGCCGGGTCGCACCACCGGGACGCCTGGACCATCAAGCCCGGCGCCCGACCCCTGGGAAGGACCCTTAGTTGAGCGACACCACCGAACTCCTCTCCGACGGCCAGGCCGCCGGCGACACCCCCCCGACCGCCCCGGCCCGACCGCGTCGTCGCTCCGGCACCGGCCTGGCCGGCATGGTGCTTCCTGAGCTGCAGGCCATGGCCAGCGGCCTCGGCATCAGCGGGACCGGACGGATGCGCAAGAGCCAGCTCATCGCGGCCATCCAGGAGAAGCAGGGCGGACCGGGAGAGACCTCCGCTGAGCCGAAGGCGACCGTCGAGGCCCCCGCCGCCGTTGAGCGCCCCGCCCGTGGCCGCCGGGAACGTTCCCGTGCCGCCGCGCCCGCGAGCGAGCCCGCCGCCGTCGAGCCCGCCGCGGTGATCCGCGAGGAGCGCCCCGCGCTGGAGCGCGTGGACAGCGCCCCCGCCACCGTGACCGCCGCTGCTCCGGCCGACACCACGACCGGCATCTCCGCCGCCTCCGCCGCGGCATCCAGCACGGTCGTGGCCGACCCGCAGGCCGACGCCGCCGCCGGTGAGGCCCGCGCCGACGGCCGCGGCGAGCGCACCGACCGCCGCGAGCGCCGCACCCGCGGTGGCGAGCGTGGCGAGCGCAGTGACCGTGGCGGCGACCGCGCCGAACGTGGCGCCGACCGCCGTGAGCGCTCCGGCGACCGCGACGGCCGCGCCGACCAGCGCGCCGCCGACGTCGGTGACGGCCAGACCCGTGGCCGCGACCCGCAGAGCCGCAGCGACAACCGCGACAGCAGGAACGACAGCCGCGGTGACGTCCGAGGCGACAACCGGGGCGACAACCGTGGTGACGTCCGAGGCGACAACCGCGGTGACAACAGGGGTGACGCCCGAGGCGACAGGGGCGACACCCGGGGCGACCAGCAGGGTGACGACCCCCGCGGCCGCCGTGGCCGGTTCCGGGAGCGTAACCGTCGTGGCCGTGACCGCTTCGACAGCAACGAGCCCGTGATCAGCGAGGACGACGTCCTCATCCCGATCGCCGGCATCCTCGACATCCTCGACAACTACGCGTTCGTGCGCACGAGCGGCTATCTGCCCGGCGCGAACGACGTGTACGTCTCGCTCGCCCAGATCCGCCGCAACGGCCTGCGCAAGGGCGACGTCGTCACCGGCGCCGTCCGCCAGCCGCGCGACGGCGAGCGCCGCGAGAAGTTCAACGCGCTCGTCCGCCTCGACACGGTCAACGGCATGGAGCCGGAGCAGGCCCGCCAGCGGCCCGACTTCAACAAGCTGACGCCGCTCTACCCGCAGGAGCGCCTGCGTCTGGAGACCGAGCCCAACGTCCTGACCACCCGGATCATGGACCTGGTCTCGCCGATCGGCAAGGGCCAGCGCGGCCTCATCGTCTCGCCGCCGAAGGCCGGCAAGACGATGGTGCTCCAGGCGATCGCCAACGCGATCACGCACAACAACCCGGAGTGCCACCTGATGGTCGTCCTCGTGGACGAGCGTCCGGAAGAGGTCACCGACATGCAGCGCTCGGTGAAGGGCGAGGTCATCCACTCGACCTTCGACCGTCCCGCCGAGGACCACACCACGGTCGCCGAGCTCGCGATCGAGCGCGCCAAGCGCCTCGTGGAGCTGGGCCACGACGTGGTCGTCCTGCTGGACTCGATCACCCGTCTGGGCCGGGCGTACAACCTCGCCGCTCCCGCGAGTGGTCGCATCCTCTCCGGTGGTGTCGACTCCACGGCGCTCTACCCGCCGAAGCGCTTCTTCGGCGCCGCACGCAACATCGAGAACGGCGGCTCGCTGACGATCCTCGCCACGGCGCTGGTCGAGACCGGCTCCAAGATGGACGAGGTCATCTTCGAGGAGTTCAAGGGCACCGGCAACATGGAGCTCAAGCTCAACCGGTCCCTGGCCGACAAGCGGATCTTCCCCGCGGTGGACGTCGACGCGTCCAGCACCCGCAAGGAGGAGATCCTCATGGCCAAGGATGAGCTGGCGATCGTCTGGAAGCTGCGCCGGGTGCTTCACGCCCTCGACATGCAGCAGGCGCTGGAGCTCCTTCTGGAGAAGATGAAGGAGACCAAGTCCAACGCCGAGTTCCTGCTCCAGGTGCAGAAGACGACGGTCAGCAACGACCGCGACTAGTTCTCCGCGTTACCGACGCCTCGGGTGGCCCGCCGCCCGGGGCGTCGTCGTTGTGTACGGCCCGGCATCGGGCTGTCGCATCAGGCGGCAGGCCGTACATGTGCATGATCACGCTCACGATGAGGCTGTGGGGCGTGCGCGCGCGGGAATATGTGCATGATCACGGGGTGGGCCGGGCCTGGTGGGGCGGTGTGCGGAGGAGCGTGTGCATGATCACCTCCATGGGAGGCGGGGTTTCGGTGACGCTGAACGCAGAAGACGCAGAAGGCCCGCGCGGATCGCTCCGCACGGGCCTTCCATGGTCCTGTACGGCTTGCGCCAGGGGTTGATGACGCGAGCCGGGCAGTCGGTGTTACTTCAAGTGGTTCAGTGAGCTACTTCACGTCGACGAACTTGATGTTCGACAGCGAGCCGTACGTGCCGCTGGTGCCGGTCGCCTGGGTGCGCCAGTAACCGTCGTACTTCGGCTTGACGACCTTGGTGTACTTACCGGTGGACGTCGTGCCGATGTAGCCGACGAACTTCCACTTCGTGGTGCCCTTCTTCTTGAAGTAGAGCTTCACGATCTTCTTGCTCCACCCCTTGGAGCCGCGGTAGACCGTGCCCGAGAGCTTGGTGGTCTTGCCCTTCTTCACCTTGGCCGGCGAAGCCAGCAGCGTGATCTTCGACTTGGCCTTCGTCGAGCCGGACTTCTTGACCTCGAAGCCCTTGACGAAGCTGTACTTCTTGCCGCTTCGCTCGACGCTGACCTTCAGCTGCCAGTCGCCGGTCGCGGTGCTGTAGTCGAACGCGGTGCTGTCGTGGTACGACTTGTTGTCAGACTCGAGCCCGGTGCCGAGCGCGTACTTCTCGTTCGTGTCCTCGCTCTCGAGGCGCACATCGGTGACCTTCTCGTCACCGTACTTCTCGAGCGTGAACTCGACGTAGACGTCGACTTCCTTGCCCGACTTGAGGTAGACGGGGTCGGGGTCGACGCTAGCGCCAGTGACGCGGGTGGCCGGCTTGACCTCGAACGTCGCGGTGTCGCTGACGGCTGGTGCCGAACCGTCGGGGTCGACCGTGACCTTGAGAGTCCACTTGCCGCTGGCCGTGGTCGGCTTGTCGCTGGACGAAACCGGGATGGTGCCCTTGACCTCAACCGGATTCGCGGGAGGAGTCGGCGCCGGCGACGTGTTCGGCAGATCGTTGAGCTTGGTGACCGTCGCCGCGTGTCCCGCGCTGCTCGTCGACTCCCCTTCCTTCCAGAACTCCGCCTTGATGTCGGGAGCCTTGGTTCCTCCCACGTACGGGTCGGTGACCTTGAACGCGAAGGGAATCGAGTCGCTCCCGCTGGGCGGGATGAAGTTCAGCGTCGAATCGACGCCGAGGCTGCTGATAGGCGAGTCGGCGTTTGCGGGGGAAGCTACGGTGATGGCCGCACCTGTAGCGAAGACTGCCGCCCCCGTTGCGGCGGTGATTACCAGCCGCAGGCTCTTCCTCATGGATACCCCTTACATTGGTAAAATTGAGGGAAAAGTCGGGTTTGAACATCGGAGCCTAGTGGGGCTGATGTGACTCGTCCACCTGAACGATAAGGTTCCTCCCGGTTCGCGCGGAGTTCCACTGCAGTTCAGCGCTGGTGTGCGGCCTTGACAAGAGACGAGGAATAGCCGACGGCCTGGGAAGGTTGAGGGATCTGGCACACTGGAACCCGAACCGCAGCGGTACCGGTTCCCGCCCGCGCATCACGAGTGTGCCGATGCGCGAAAGCCGTACGAGGCGCAAGCGACCCGGCGACCGCACCTGAGCGTTAGGACTGAGACATGAAGCCCGACATCCACCCGGAGTACGTGGTCACCGAAGTGACCTGCACCTGCGGGAACTCCTTCACCACGCGCAGCACCGCGAAGAGTGGGATCATCCACGCCGACGTCTGCTCGGCCTGCCACCCGTTCTACACGGGCAAGCAGAAGATCCTCGACACCGGTGGCCGGGTGGCGCGCTTCGAGGCGCGCTTCGGGAAGAAGGCCCAGAGCAAGTAGCTCGCTCAGGACGCCGGCTCGGATGCGGCCCTCGACAAGGGGGCCCATCTGGGTCGGCGTTCTTGGTGATTACGGCCGAAATCCCGATGAAAGGAGCGTGCGGTGAACCTCGACGAGATCATCAGCGAGTACGAGGACCTGGAGAAGCGGCTCGCCGATCCCGCCGTGCACGCCGACCAGGCGAAGGCCAGGACGTACGGCAAGCGCTACGCGGCGCTCACGCCCATCGTGGCGACCTATCGGGAGCTGGAGGGGGTCCGGCAGGACCTCGCGGCGGCCCAGGAACTGGCGGCTGAGGACGCGTCGTTCGCGGAGGAGGCGGCCGACCTCGAAAGCCGCATCCCGATACTGGAGGAGAAGCTGACGCATCTCCTCGTCCCGCGTGACCCGAACGACGACAAAGACATCATCATGGAGATCAAGGCGGGCGAGGGCGGCCAGGAGTCGGCCCTGTTCGCGGGCGACCTCCTGCGCATGTATCTCCGCTATGCCGAGCGGATCGGCTACAAGACCGAGATCATCGACGCCCAGCACTCGGACCTCGGCGGCTACAAGGACGTCACGGTCGCGATCAAGGGCAAGGAGGGCGTCTGGGCCCGGCTCAAGTTCGAGGGCGGCGTCCACCGCGTCCAGCGGGTGCCGGTGACCGAGTCCCAGGGCCGCATCCACACGTCCGCCGCCGGAGTGCTCGTCTACCCCGAGGCTGAGGACGTCGACATCCAGATCGACTCCAACGACCTGCGGATCGACGTGTTCCGGTCCGGTGGCCCCGGTGGCCAGAGCGTCAACACGACCGACTCGGCCGTCCGGATCACCCACATCCCGACCGGTGTGGTCGTCTCCTGCCAGAACGAGAAGAGCCAGCTCCAGAACAAGGAGTCGGCGATGCGCGTCCTGCGCGCCCGGCTGCTCGCGATCGCCCAGGAGGAGGCCGAGGCCGCCGCCATGGCGGAGCGCAAGTCGCAGGTGCGCACGGTCGACCGTTCCGAGCGGGTCAGGACCTACAACTACCCGGAGAACCGCATTTCCGACCACCGTGTGGGCTACAAGGCCTACAACCTCGACCAAGTCCTGGACGGCGATCTCGACTCGGTGGTACAGGCATTGCTGGACGCCGAACTGTCGGAGAAACTCGCCGCCCACTCGTGAGACAGACACATGCCCTCACACGCATACCGTGGGACAGATGCCGTGACACGCCCGTCGTGACACGCGTCGTCCACGCGGATGCTGTAAGACGCAAGACATAGCCCGTGCCGTACGCCCATGCCGTAAGAGACCGATGACCTTCCTGCTCGACGAGATCGCCCTCGCCACCGCCCGGCTCGCCGAGGCGGGCGTGCCGTCACCGCGCACGGACGCCGAAGAGATCGCGGCTTTCGTCCATGGTGTGACGCGCGGCAAGCTGCACACGGTCAAGGACGCCGACTTCGACGCGCTCTTCTGGGAGGGCATCGCCCGCCGGGAGGCCCGGGAGCCGCTCCAGCACATCACGGGCCGCGCGTACTTCCGCTACCTGTCGCTGGAGGTCGGCCCGGGGGTCTTCGTGCCGAGACCGGAGACGGAGGTCGTGGCGGGCTGGGCGATCGACCGGCTGCGCGAGATGGACGTCGCCTCACCGGTCGTCGTCGACCTCGGCACAGGGTCGGGGGCCATGGCGCTCTCGATCGCCCAGGAGGTCGCGCTGGCCCAGGTGCACGCCGTCGAGATCGACCCCGTGGCGTACGGCTGGGCCAAGCGGAACATCCTCGAACACGGTCAGGGCCGGACGTCGCTCCACCCCGAGGACCTCGCCGACTGCCTGCCCGAGCTCAACGGACAGGTGGATCTGGTGATCTCCAACCCGCCGTACATCCCGCCGGGCGCCATCCCGCGCGATCCCGAGGTGCGCGACTACGACCCGTCCCGCGCGCTCTACGGGTCGGGCAGGGACGGCCTGGACGAGGTCAGAGCCGTGGAGCGCACGGCCCGGCGGCTGCTCAGGCCGGGAGGCTTCGTGGCCGTCGAGCACGCCGACGAGCAGGGAAACTCGGTGTACTGGCTGTTCCCGGAGGAGAACGGCTGGCGCGATGTCCGGCTCCGCCAGGATCTGACCGGCCGCGACCGTTTCGTCACCGCCCGCCTCACCCACGACTGAACCCACGTGATCATGCACAGGCTCTTCGCGGCCCCCACCAACTGAGCGTGATCATGCACAGGTTCCTGGAAATGCACGCGACCAGCGACGATCGTTGGCGTGATCATGCACACTTTCCCTGGAACAGTGCTTGACCTCGGTCATCGGCCAACGTGATCAAGCGGCTGCGGCTGCATGATCGCGATAGGCGTTTCCCCATGTGGAGGCCGGTCAACGGGAAGGTGTGCATGATCACGCGCAGTGTTGGGGCAGGTGGAGACGCCGATGAGGGAGCCTGTGCATGATCACGGCGAAGGTGGGGCGCGGACGTGGGAAGATGGGGATCGTGAGTCGACGGTACAACTGTGCTAACCAGGGTGAGCGGACCTCTGGACTGATCGACGGCGCCTCGGTGGTGCGGCGGGGCGAGCTCGTCGTCCTCCCCACCGACACGGTCTACGGCATCGGCGCGGACGCTTTCACCCCGTCCGCCGTGACTGCCCTGCTGGAGGCCAAGGGCCGGGGCAGGGACATGCCGGTCCCCGTGCTCGTCGGCACCGTCCGGGCAGCCAACGCGCTAGTCGAGGGCCTCGGCACGTACGGCCAGGACCTCGTCGACGCCTTCTGGCCCGGCCCGCTGACCCTCATCCTGCGGGCCAACCGGTCGCTGTCGTGGGATCTCGGCGACACCAAGGGGACGGTCGCCGTCCGGATGCCGCTGCACCCGGTCGCCCTGGACCTCCTGAAGGAGACCGGCCCGATGGCCGTCTCCAGTGCCAACCGGTCGGGGGCCGCGCCCGCGACCACCGCGGCCGAGGCCGAGGAGCAGCTAGGCGAATCGGTCTCCGTCTACCTCGACGCGGGTCCGTGCACGGACAACGTGCCGTCCACGATCCTCGATCTCACCACGGCCGTGCCCCGGGTCCTGCGCAAAGGCGCGATTCCCGTCGACAAGCTCCGCGGCGTCGTCGGCTACCTCGCCACGGAGGACTGAGGCCCCAGCCTCGGTATCGGTTCCGTACGGCGGTGCGGGCCTCGGGCGTTTGAATCAGGGCGATTCATGCCATCTGGCTATCGGGGTTTTGTACGGCTGCCTCCCCGGCTACCGTGAAGTGCGCCGATATCTCTGTGGAGGCGTGCCCATGGCGAAGCTCGACGGGATGGATCCGAAACTCGTCCGCGAACTGTTGTCGGAGGTCCAGCACGCCGCGAGGCAGATGGACATCATCGAGGCCCGGGTCACGCAGTTGACACGCGGTGCCGGCATCGCCGTACAGACGACACACCGCCCGTCACAGGTCGCCGACGCCTGTTCGACGATGGTCAGGGACGTGACGAACCGTCTGGTTCTCCTGGAGAAGAAGGAGAAACAGCACGGCGCCAACGGCAATGTGGCGGCCGGCAAGGAGTCCTCGTTCACGGAGCAGGACACCACCAAGCCTTCGGACGACCCCAAGCCGCCCGCGGACAAGGCCACCGGTGCCGCTTCCGATCACAAGACGGACCACAAGACGGACCACAAGGCCGATCACAAGGCTGGCGACAAGGCTGACCATTCGGGTGCCAAGTCGGGCCACGACCAGCCGTCCGCGAAGCACTCCGAGGCCCCGTCGACCGCGCCCAAGCACGACTCCGCCAAGCATGACTCCGCCAAACCCGAGTCTGCCAAGGGTGAGACCGGCCACAGGGTCCACGGTGCGAGCGACGGCGAGACCCACGCGAAGACTCACGACAAGACGCACGGCACGGCCGAGGGCACCCTCGCCGAGAAGACCCACGGCACAGCCGAGGGCGGCCTCCCTGAGCTCTCCCACGCTCCCAAACACGACGGCACCAGCACCGGCGCTGCCAACGGCGCTGCGAACGGGACCGGAAACGGCGCTGCCAACGGCGTCGGGAATGGCACTGGCCAGGGCGTGGGCAACGGCACCGGCAACGGGGTCGCCAACGGCGTAGGCAACGGCACGAACGACGGCACCGGCAACGGGATCGCCAACGGCGTAGGCAACGGCGTTGCGAACGGAACCGGGAATGGCGCTGCCACCGGGACCGGGAATGGAAGTGTCCCGGGAGCCGGCAACGGAGTCGGCGACGGCACTGGTCACGGCACTGGTCACGGCGCGGGCAACGGCACCGGCGACGGGGTTGCCAACGGCGTGGGCAACGGCACCAACGACGGCACCGGCAACGATGCCGGTGGCTCTGGTGGCACGTGCGACGGCCCAGGCAACGGCGGCAACGGGGCCGGGAACGGCACGGGCAACGGCGTTGCCCAGGTTGGCAATGGCACGGGCAGCGGCGCCATCCAGGGTGTCGGCAACGGCATCGGGGACGGCACCGGTCACGGCGTCGGCAACGGAACCGGGAATGGCGTCGGTAACGGCACGGGGAACGGCGCTGTCCAAGGAGTTGGCCAGGGCGTCGGCAACGGCGTCGGGAGCGGTGGGGCGGGTGGCGCCCACGTCACCGGTGTGGGCGGGCACCAGGTCGATCATCCCGGCCAGGGCGGCGGTGTCGGCCAGGGGGGTGCCGAGCAGGGCACGTCCGACGGGACGAAGTCGGGCAGTGAGCAGCCCTCGACCTCGCGGGACGACTCGCAGATCATCGACACACCGAAGAAGGACCACCCCGACGACATCGACCAGACGGTGGGCCGCCAGGTGATCGTCGTCGATGGCGTCAAGGTCGTCTCGACGCCCATGAACCAGCCGGACGGGGACTCCATCGCCTGGATCAACGACCACATGGACCAGGCCAAGCCCATGGAGATGCCGAGCATCCACGCTCACCCCGGCAGCGGCACCGGCCCTCACCCGGACGGCCCGCCCGGCTTCGTCGAGCCCCTGGAACCCGGCACTCCGATCTCCGGCACGGCTGGACACGCCGGTCATGCGGGCGACCCGGCCCACACAGGGCACGTGACCGGCCACACCAATCCTCCCGGCCACTCCACCAATCCCGCCGGCCAGTCCGGCTCGGGCCACACCGGCAGCACCGGCACCACCAACCACCATCCAGGGCTGGCGCCGGGCGACCCGGAGGGGGACTACGTCGGCACCCCCGAGGACAACCTCACGGAGGATCCGTACGCCACCGGCAACGGCGACTCGGTGCCCGGCACGCCCGAGCACCACGGGAGCGGGAGCACGGGCGGGTCGAGCGGCAGCGGCGGGCTCGGCTACGCGAGCACGTCAGCCGGCCCTTCCGGCTACGGCGATCCCAGGTCGGAGGCGGCGGCCCAGCCGGGCGACGTGCTGTCCTACCCGGCGGGCCCGGAGGACGACAACGTGCTGCGGACGCTGGTCGACCACCATCGGGAGATCGAGCCCATCGACATGCCGAGCGTCAGCGTCCCCGAGGGGGAGTGGGGCAAGGGCGAGTGGGCGCCGATGAAGCTCGAGCCGGATGGCCCGTCCGGCAGCGTCGATCCCGGGGACCCCGGCAGGGCCATCCCACCGCCGGGAAGCTGACGGCATGCCCGGCCGCGTCCCCGTCCCCGATGGCCCGGTTCACCACACGTTCGACCGCATGCCCGTCCCCGCCCGACCCCGGAGACCCCGCGCAGGCGGAGTCGCCGGAGTCACCCGAGTCACAGAAGAGGCTGAAAGCTCAGTGGAGGCGCAATCGTGATGTACGTCGACCCTCCGGCACCGACTCCGCTGCAGCCGGGGGAGGCGCCGCCCGCGCCGTCGGACACGGAGTTGCTCGCCCCCGGCGGCCAGCCGACCGGCTGGGTCTTCAACCCGGAGTATCAGCGTCTCGTGGACCTGTGGTTACAGGTCGTCCCGCTGATGGACCAGCTCACTGGCTCGTTGGACAAGCCGTACCAACAGGCGCGGAGCAGGGACGTCTGGGACGCCCCGGTCGCGGGGCGGTACGTCCAGGACCTGGCCGAATGGCGCAACCGGCTCGGGATGTACCGCCAGGCGGTGCTGACCGCGATCAGCGACCAGGCGGCCGACACCCCGCGCTGGGTGCCGAGCCGCGCGGGCGCGCCGCACGCCTTCTCCTGACCTCGCTTCCGTACAGCTTGTGCAAAGGGCCGCCGGACAGGGAGCGATCCGGGGGCCGGGGTTTACATTGAGAGGAGTGTCGTCGCTGGGATGTGAGCCGGTTCTATGGACAAGACGGAGCCGTTCTACGGGCCAGATTTCTCCCAGCTTGCACGGCAGGACCCGGACGTCGCCCAGGTGCTGCTGGACGAGCTGGCCAGGGCGCGCGGCGGGCTCCAGCTCATCGCCAGTGAGAACTTCACCTCCCCCGCGGTGATCGCGGCGCTCGGATCGACCCTCACCAACAAGTACGCCGAGGGCTATCCGGGCCGCAGATACTACGGCGGCTGCGAGGTGGTCGACCGGGCCGAGCGGCTGGCCATCGACCGGGCGAAGCTGCTGTTCAAGGCCGATCACGCCAACGTGCAGCCGCACAGCGGCGCCTCGGCGAACCTCGCCGCGTACGCGGCGCTGCTCCAGCCGGGTGACACGGTGCTGGCGATGGCCCTGCAGCACGGCGGCCACCTGACCCACGGGTCCAAGGTCAATTTCTCCGGCAGGTGGTTCGACGTCGTCTCCTACGGCGTCCGCCGGGACACCGAGCTCATCGACTACGACGAGGTCCGCGAGCTCGGGATCAGGCACCGCCCCAAGCTGATCATCTGCGGGACGACGTCGTACCCCCGTGTGATCGACTACTCCGCCTTCCGGGGGATCGCGGACGAGATCGGCGCCTGGCTGCTGGTGGACGCCGCCCACACGATCGGCCTGATGGCCGGGGAGGCGATCCCGTCGGCCGTGCCGTACGCGGATGTCGTCACGTTCACCACGCACAAGGCGCTGCGCGGGCCGCGCGGGGGAGGGGTGCTGTGCACTGAAGAGCTCGCTCAGCGGATCGACCACGCGGTCTTCCCTTTCACGCAGGGCGGCCCGCTGATGCACGCGGTCGCGGCGAAGGCGGTGGCGTTCGGGGAGGCGCTGCGGCCGGAGTACAAGGACTACGCGGCCTCCGTCGTCGAGAACGCGATGACGCTCGCCGAGGGCCTGGCCGCCGAGGGCATGCGCCCGGTTTCCGGCGGCACCGACACCCACCTCGCCCTGTTCGACCTGCGGGGGCTGACCGACTTCCGGGGTCTCCCGGTGAGCGGCGCTGAGGCCGAGCGGCGCTGCGCGCAGGCCGGCATCACGCTCAACCGCAACGTGATCCCATATGATCCGGAGCCCCCGACCGTCACCTCCGGGATCAGGGTCGGCACCCCGTGCGTCACGACCCAGGGCATGGGTGTCGCGGAGATGAAGGAGATCGCTTCCGCCGTCGTGCAAGCGGTGCGCAACCCGGGTGCGATAGCGTCGGTGACCGATCGGGTAAAGGGGCTGACCGCCACGCACCCGGCATATCGCCGAGAGGAATGAGGCGGTCTGTGTCGTTTTCCGGTCACAACTGGTCCCCCAATCCAGGAAACTAGGTCAGTGCGCGAATACACGCTCTTGGCGCTCGTGGCGGCAGCGGTCACCTTCCTGCTGGTGCCGCCTGTCAGGGCGTTCGCGTTGCGCATCGGCGCGGCCCCGGAAGTGCGGGAACGAGACGTGCACAAGGTTCCCACCCCCCGGCTGGGCGGCCTGGCGATGTTCGGCGGGCTTGCCGCCGGGTTGCTCGTGGCCACGCATCTGCCGTATGTGAGCGGTGCCTTCGGCAGCGTCCAGACCGGGCATACGGTGACGGCCGTGCTCGCCGCCGCCGGCCTGATCGTGGTGACCGGCTTCCTGGACGACTGGCTGGGCATGGACGCGCTCGTCAAGCTCGGCGGCCAGATCGGGGCGGGCGGCCTGCTGGTCTACTACGGGATGTACCTGCCGTGGCTTCCCCTGCCCCAGTTCATGGGCGGTCCCACCGGCCTCGACAGCACGCTCCGCCCAGTGATTACGATCCTGATCGTGGTCGTCGTGATCAATGCCGTGAACTTCGTCGACGGGCTGGACGGCCTGGCGGCCGGGATCGTCGGCATCGCGGCCATGGCGACGTTCGCCTACTCCATCGCGCTCTCCCAGACCAGCAGCGGATCGCGCATCAACGTGACGGCGGCGATCGCCGCGATCCTGATCGGGATGTGCGTGGGCTTCCTGCCGCACAACTTCAACCCTGCCAAGATCTTCATGGGCGACACCGGTGCCATGCTGATCGGGCTGCTGCTGGCCACCTCGCTGATCACCATCACGTCGTCCGTCGAGCCGAGCGCCGTCAAGATCAACCGGTTCCCGGTCATCCTGCCGCTGATCCTGCCGATCGCGGTCATGATCCTTCCGTTGGTGGACCTGATAATGGCGGTGGTCCGCCGGACGTCGGCCGGGCTGTCGCCGTTCGCCCCCGACCGCGGCCACCTGCACCACCGCCTGCTCGACATCGGCCACTCGCACCGGCGCAGCGTTCTGATCATGTACGCGTGGACGTTCCTGTTCGCGTTCACCATCGTCGGCCTGTCGATCGGCGGCGTTCCGCTCATCGTCTTCCCGCTGACGATCCTGCTGGCGGTGGGCGTGCTGGTCATGATGGCGCTGCCCCGGTGGCGGTCGCGCCGCGAAGAACTGCGTTACCGGAAGGGCGGCGCGCACGCGGCGCGGCGCCCGGTATCCGATCCCGGCCGCGGCCTCGGCCAACCGGCGACGGAGAAGCCGGCGGGGGAGCCGACAAGGAATCCGGCCGCCTCCGCCGTGCCGGCCGTCCCCGCCCCCGCCGCGCCCGCAGTGCCGACCGTCCCCGCCCCCGCCGCGCCTGCCGTGCCTCCCTCGCGCCGGCCCCCGTACGGGCCCCCGTACCAGGTCCCTTACGGGGCCGACTCCGCGCCGGCCGCCACCCCCACGCACCGGGCCGACGCCAGGCCCACCCGATAGCCGGCCACGAGGGGAAGGGCAGGTCAGGGACCCGAAAGGGCAGGTAAAGGTGGCACTCCGGAGCTTGTGATAGCTTTCACTAGCAGGGGTTGCGTGGTACCGCGTCCCTCTGAGGTAGCAATCGCTCGCTTGACAATCGACCATGGAGTTCCGATGCAGGCCAACGACGTGCGCGTTCTCAAGGGCGCCGCCGTGCCGACTCTGGCAGCGGGTCTCGTCGCCGTGATCCTCGCGGCGGTGCTGACCGGAGCCAAGGGTGCGCTGGGCGCCGGCATCGGTGTCGTTCTCGTCGCCGTCTTCTTCACCATCGGCCTCGCCGTCGTCTCATGGGCCGGCCGGGTTTCGCCGATGGCCATGATGACCGCCGCCGTCGTGGGTTACGTCGTCAAGGTGCTCGCGATCATGGCCATGCTGAGCGCCTTCGACGGCACCACCGCGTTCAACTCTCGCGTGTTCGCCATCAGCGTCATCGTGTGCACGCTCGCGTGGACGGTCGGCGAGATGCGCGGATTCATGAAACTCAAGTTGCTCTACGTGGAGCCCGGTGCTGAAGTGCCCGGCCGGAGCAACCGATGATCAGGCTCGAGGGGCAGCCCGATATGACTAGTCCCCCCGGGTCCTGCTATCGTCGTGCCCGCGATGAGCGAACAGGAGCGCAGGCCCGAGAGCGACGGCCGCGACTTCGCCGACGCCGCCTGGTCGGTCCCGAGCTATCTGCTCTCGGGGATCTTGATGTGGGGCGGCATTGGCTGGTTGCTGAGCTGGTGGACCGGCGTGCACGCATTCATCCCTATAGGCGTCATTCTCGGCGTCGGGCTTGCGATCTACCTGGTCTATCTGAAGTACGGCCGCTAGGGTCTGCCGCACTTCCCCGCTCTTCTGTCGATCAATCACGTTGAAGGGAACGCCCGTGCGCGAGCGTAGCGAGCGGACGAACAAGCACAGCATGGCTCGGGCGTTTGTCCCCGGGCAGGTAGCCGAGGTGGCCAAGTGACCCCCTTGACGCTTCTGGCAGAGGACAATTTCGAGGCGCCGGGGCCGTCGATCTTCGATTTCCCGCCGCTGTACGAGGGCGCCCCCACCTGGCTTACCAAGCCGGTGGTCTTCGCCGTCGTCGGCACTCTCCTGGTCTGCGCCTTCGCGTGGAGCGCCTTCGCCAAGCCGCAGCTCGTGCCGCGCGGCATGCAGAACATCGGCGAGAAGGGCTACGAGTTCGTCCGTGACCAGGTGGCGCGGCCGTTCCTCGGCAAGGACGCCGAGCGCTGGATGCCGCTGCTGCTCAGCCTGTTCTTCCTCATTCTGCTGTGGAACTTCTTCGGCGTCGTCCCGCTGATCCAGATCCCGATCGCGTCGCACATCGCCTTCCCGGTGGTGTTCGCGCTCACGATCTACATCATCAAGATCTACCTGGGCATCAAGCACCAGGGCCTGGGCGGCTACTTCAAGAACATGATGTTCCCGCCGGGGCTCCCCAAGCCGATCTACGTGCTGCTGGCCCCGATCGAGTTCCTCTCGAACCTCATTCTGGCGCCGTTCACGCACGCCGTCCGACTCTTCGCCAACATGTTCGCCGGCCACCTCATCCTGGCCTTCTTCAGCGCCGTCGGTTTCTGGTTCCTCTTCGAGAAGCTCACCCCGCTCGGCGCCGGGCTCGGCGTGCTGGGCGTGGTCATGACGATCGCCATGACCGGGTTTGAGATCTTCATCCAGTTCCTCCAGGCGTTCCTCTTCACGATGCTCGCCGCCATGTACATCGGCGGCTCGCTGCACCCGGATCACTGAACCCCCCTGACGTAAGTCCAGACCGGTGAAACGTTCACCGGCCGACCAGTAAAGGAAGAACACGAATGAGCGTTCTCGCTGCGGTCACCGGCAACCTTGGCGCGATCGGTTACGGCCTCGCCGCCATCGGCCCCGGCATCGGCGTGGGCATCATCTTCGGCCAGGGCGTGCAGGCCATCGCCCGCCAGCCCGAGGCGTACGGCCTGATCCGGCAGAACATGCTGCTCGGCTTCGTCCTCACCGAGGCGCTGGCCCTCATCGGCCTCGTCGCGCCCTTCATCTACCCCACGAGCTGACGTACCCAATCTGACGGAAGGCTGCACCTATGACTACGGCAGCTAGGCTCCTGGCGGCGGAGGGCGCGAACCCTCTCGTCCCGCATCTTTACGAGCTGGTCGTCGGCAGCTTCGCCTTCCTCGTCGTCTTCGTCGTCGTCGGAAAGATCCTCACCCCGCGCATCCAGAAGACGCTGGCGGAGCGGACCGAGGTGATCGAGGGCGGCATCAAGAAGGCCGAGGACCTGCAGGCCGAAGCGCAGCACACCCTTGAGCAGTACCGCTCCCAGCTGGCGGAGGCCCGCCAGGAGGCGGCGCGGCTGCGGGAGGAGGCGCGCGAGCAGGGCGCCCAGATCAAGGCGGAGCTCCGCGAGGAGGCTCAGGCCGAGGCGCGGCGCATCGTCCAGGCGGCGCACGCGCAGATCGAGGCCGACCGTCAGCAGGCGGTCGTCCAACTGCGTGCCGAGATCGGCCGCCTGTCCACCGAGCTGGCCGGCCGCATCGTCGGCGAGTCGCTGGAGGACGAGGCCCGTCAGCGCCGCATCGTCGACCGGTTCCTCGAGGAGCTCGAGGGCCGCCCGGAAGCGGTCCGCTGATGCCGGCGCGAAGCCGGATCCGGAGCCGGCCCGAAAGCCGGTGCGGTGAGCTCCGCGCTGCCGGGCTTCCCGCCCGGCACGACAGCCGGGGAGCGGTGAGCGACCGATGAGAGGTCTGAGCAGGACCGCGCTCGCCGAGGTCGAGGAGCGGTTCAACGCCGTCGCGGCGTCCGCCGACCTCGGCACCCTGGCCGAGGAGCTCTTCGCCGTCGCCGATCTGTTCGACCGCGAGCACGGGCTGCGCCGCGGCCTTTCCGACCCCGCCCGCCCGGCGGAGCAGAAGGAACAGACCATCCGCGCCCTCCTGCAGGGCAAGGTGAGCGAGACCGCGCTCGAGATCACGGTCGCGGCCGTGCGGGCCAAGTGGTCCCGCTCCGGTGACCTGGCGGACGCGCTTGAGCGTATCGGTGTCATGGCCGCCGCGGCGGAGGCCGAGTCGGAGAGCAGGCTCGACGACGTCGAGGACGAGTTGTTCCGGTTCGGCCGCATCCTCGCGGCCAACCCGGGGCTGCGCCGCTGGCTGAGCGCCCCCGCCGTTCCGGCGGAGCGCAAGGGCGAGCTGCTGGCCGACCTCCTCGGCGGCAAGGTCGTGCCCTCGACGCTCCGCCTGGTGACGCAGATCGCCGCACATCCGCGAGGACGTAGCCTGGAGACTGCCCTCGAGGAGTACGGCTACATCGTCGCGCGCACGCGGCAACGCCTGGTCGGGGTGGTGCGCAGTGCCGTACCGCTGGCCGAGGAGCAGAAGCAGCGGCTCGCCACCTGGTTGCGAGCCACATACGGGCGAGACGTCCACCTGAACGTCGAGGTGGACCCGGAGGTGCTCGGCGGTTTCTCCGTGAGGATCGGAGACGACCTGATCGACACCACCATCGCTGGACGTATCGAAGAAGTCCGCCGCCGGTTGGCCGGCTAAGGCGAATAGGGAGACAGAAGAGAGATGGCGGAGCTTACGATCCGGCCGGACGAGATCCGGGACGCGCTTGAGCGCTTCGTCCAGGCGTACGAGCCGGAAGGCGCCGCGCGCGAGGAGATCGGGACCGTCGTCGACTGTGGCGACGGCATCGCCCATGTCTCCGGCCTGCCCTCGGCGATGGCGAACGAGCTGATCGAGTTCGAGGACGGCACGCGTGGCCTGGCACTGAACCTGGACGTCCGGGAGATCGGTTCGGTTATCCTGGGCGACTTCAGCAAGATCGAGGAGGGCCAGCAGGTCCGCCGGACCGGTGAGGTCCTGTCGGTCCCCGTGGGCGACAACTTCCTCGGTCGCGTGGTCGACCCCCTCGGCAACCCGCTGGACGGCAAGGGCGCCATCGAGGCCGAGGGCCGTCGCGCCCTCGAACTCCAGGCCCCCTCCGTGGTCCAGCGCCAGCCGGTGAAGGAGCCGCTGCAGACCGGCCTCAAGGCGATCGACGCCATGACGCCGATCGGCCGCGGCCAGCGCCAGCTGATCATCGGTGACCGTGGCACCGGCAAGACCGCCATCGCCGTGGACACCATCCTGAACCAGAAGGAGAACTGGCTCTCCGGCGACCCCGACAAGCAGGTGCGCTGCATCTACGTCGCGGTCGGCCAGAAGGGCTCGACGATCGCGCAGGTCAAGGGCCGCCTGGAGGAGGAGGGGGCGATGGAGTACACCACCATCGTCGCCGCCCCGGCGTCCGACCCCGCGGGCTTCAAGTACGTCGCCCCCTACACCGGTTCCGCCATCGGGCAGCACTGGATGTACCAGGGCAAGCACGTCCTGATCATCTTCGACGACCTGACCAAGCAGGCCGACGCGTACCGCGCGGTCTCGCTGCTGCTGCGCCGCCCGCCGGGCCGTGAGGCCTTCCCGGGCGACGTCTTCTACTTGCACTCGCGTCTGCTGGAGCGCTGCGCCAAGCTCTCCAACGACATGGGCGCGGGCTCCATGACCGGTCTGCCGATCATCGAGACCAAGGGCAACGACGTCTCGGCGTTCATCCCGACCAACGTCATCTCGATCACCGACGGCCAGTGCTTCCTGGAGACCGACCTGTTCAACGCCGGCGTCCGCCCGGCGATCAACGTCGGTGTCTCGGTCTCCCGAGTCGGCGGCTCGGCGCAGGTCAAGGCCATGCGGAAGGTCGCCGGAACGCTGCGCCTGTCGCTGTCCCAGTTCCGTGACCTGGAGGCGTTCGCGGCCTTCGCCTCCGACCTGGACGCGGCCTCCCGCGCTCAGCTGGAGCGGGGCTCCCGTCTGGTCGAGCTGCTCAAGCAGCCGCAGTACAGCCCCTTCCCGGTCGAGAAGCAGGTCGTCTCGGTCTGGGCCGGCACCACCGGCGAGCTGGACGACGTGCCGATCGAGGACATCCGCCGCTTCGAGGGCGAGTTCCTCGACTACATCTCCAGCCAGTACAAGGGCGTGCTCGACAGCATCCGCGAGACCAGGGACCTGGCCGACGACACGGTCACCATGCTCAAGGAAGCGATCAGCGAGTTCAAGAAGGGCTTCACGACCTCGTCCGGCGAGCTGCTGGTCAAGGACGTGCCCGTGGAGGCGCTCGAGGCCGGCGAAGTCGGCCAGGAGAAGATCGTCAAGCACGTCCGCAAGACTGAGAAGAAGTAGCGTATGGGTGCCCAGCTAAGGCTGCTGCGGCGGCGGATCAAGTCGGTCAAGTCGACCGCCAAGATCACGCGTGCCCAGGAGCTCATCGCCTCCTCGCGCATCGTGAAGGCGCAGCAGCGGATGCAGGCCGCTGTGCCGTACGAGCGCGAGATCACCCGGGCCGTGTCCGGCGTCGTGAGCAACACCGCGACCGTCGACCACCCGCTGACGGTCGCCAAGGAGCAGCCGGCCAGCGCCGGCGTGCTGATCGTGACCAGCGACAGCGGCTTCTGCGGCGGCTACAACGCCAACGTGCTGCGCGAGGCGGAGGCCCTGCGCGGGCTGCTCGAAGGTCGCGGCATCCGCGCCGTGCCGTTCGTCGTCGGTCGTAAGGGCGTCACCTGGCACACGTTCCGCAGCCGTGAGATGGGCGGCCGCTGGGAGGGTTTCTCCCGCAGGCCGTCGTACGGCGACGCCAAGGAGATCGCCGGCACCCTCATCGAGTCGTTCAAGGAGAACGACGGGATCGACGAGATCCACGTCGTCTACACCGAGTTCGTCTCGATGCTGACACAGAAGGTCATCGTCAAGCGGATCCTGCCGCTGGAGGTCGAGGAGACGGAGGTGGCCCCCGACGAGGCCATCCCGCCGTACTTCGAGTTCGAGCCGACCGCCGACGAGGTGCTGAACTCGCTGCTGCCGCGCTACGTGGAGTCGCGCATCTTCAACGCGCTCCTCCAGTCGGCGGCGTCGGAGGAGGCTTCGCGTCGCCGGGCCATGAAGTCCGCGACGGACAACGCGAACGAGCTCATCGGTGTGTTCACCCGCCAGATGAACCAGGCCCGCCAGGCCGAGATCACCCAGGAAATCAGCGAGATCGTCGGTGGCGCGAACGCGCTCGCTGACGCCGCAGCGGGGAAAGAGTGAAATGACCGCACAGACTGTTGAGACCAGCGTGGGCCGCGTCGCCCGCGTCACGGGTCCCGTCGTCGACGTGGAGTTCTCGGTCGACAACATGCCCGAGATCTACAACGCCCTCACCGTCGAGACCACGCTCGGCGAGGAGACCAAGACCCTGACGCTTGAGGTCGCGCAGCACCTCGGCGACAACATGGTCCGGGCCATCTCCATGCAGCCCACCGACGGCGTGGTCCGCGGCTCTGCCGTCACCGACAGCGGCGGCCCGATCTCGGTGCCGGTCGGCGACATCGTCAAGGGCCACGTGTGGAACGCCCTCGGCGAGCCTCTCGACGTGCCGAAGGCGTCGCTCGAGGTCACCGAGAAGTGGGGCATCCACCGTCCGTCCCCGGCGTTCGACCAGCTCGAGTCGCGCACCGAGATGCTGCCCACCGGCATCAAGGTCATCGACCTGCTCACGCCGTACGTCAAGGGCGGCAAGATTGGCCTGTTCGGCGGCGCGGGCGTCGGCAAGACCGTTCTGATCCAGGAGATGATCCGCCGCGTCGCGCTGAAGTTCTCGGGCACCTCGGTGTTCGCGGGCGTCGGCGAGCGCACCCGTGAGGGCAACGACCTCTGGCTGGAGATGGAGGAGGCGGACGTCCTCAAGGACACCGCGCTCGTCTTCGGCCAGATGGACGAGCCGCCGGGCACGCGTCTGCGCGTCGCCCTGTCCGCCCTCACGATGGCGGAGTACTTCCGCGACGTGCAGAAGCAGGACGTGCTGCTGTTCATCGACAACATCTTCCGGTTCACCCAGGCCGGCTCCGAGGTGTCCACCCTGCTCGGCCGCATGCCGTCCGCGGTGGGTTACCAGCCGACCCTGGCCGACGAGATGGGTGTGCTCCAGGAGCGGATCACCTCCACGCGTGGACACTCGATCACCTCCATGCAGGCGATCTACGTCCCCGCCGACGACATCACCGACCCGGCGCCGCACAACGCGTTCGCGCACCTCGACGCCCAGACGGTGCTCTCCCGTCCGATCTCGGAGAAGGGCATCTACCCCGCGGTGGACCCGCTCGACTCCTCGTCGCGCATCCTCGACCCGCAGATCATCGGTGACGAGCACTACGCGGTCGCTCAGGAGACCAAGCGGATCCTGCAGAAGTACAAGGAACTGCAGGACATCATCGCCATCCTGGGCATCGACGAGCTCTCCGAAGAGGACAAGGTCACCGTCCAGCGGGCACGCCGGATCGAGCGGTTCCTCTCCCACCCGATGTACGCCGCCGAGGCGTTCACCGGCCAGCCCGGCGAGTTCGTGCCGCTGGACGAGACCATCGCCTCGTTCAAGGGCCTGTGCGCCGGCGAGTACGACCACCTGCCCGAGCAGGCGTTCTTCATGGTCGGTGGCATCGAGCAGGCCATCGCCAAGGCGAAGGAACTCGAGCGCTAGAACGCCTCAGACGCCTGTACGGCTTGCCGGCCGTACAGGCGTCTCCTGGCAGTGGCTCCTTGAAATGTCTCCATGCAGTGTCTTCATGAAAGGGGGAGCTGAGAAGTGGCAAAGCTTCGCGTCGGCGTAGTATCGCCGGAACGTGAAATCTGGTCGGGCGAGGCCGACATGGTGATTGCCAAGACCGTGGACGGCGAGATCGGTATTATGCCGAAACACGCTCCTGTTCTCGGTGTCCTCGTCGAGGGCGGGGTGCTGCGCGTAAAGCGTGACGGCGAGGACGACCTCGTGGCCGCGGTTCACGGCGGGTTCATCTCCGTCGCCAACGACGACGTGTCGATCCTGGCGGAGGCGGCCGAGCTGGGCTCCGAGGTCGACATCGCGAGAGCGAAGGACGCGCTGCAGCGTGCCCAGGCCTCGATCGAGGCCGACCAGGAGGACGCGGACGCGAGGCTCGAAGCCAAGCGGGCCGCGGCCCGGCTGCGCGCGGCCGGCGAAGAGGTCTGATTCTGTAAGAAGGGGGCGGCGATGGCGGCGCTTGAGATACTCCTGGGCGTCTCCGTTGTGGCCGCGCTCCTGGTCTTCCGCGGTTTCGCCCTGGCTCGCAGCCGGGGCACCGTCGTCTGTCGGGTACGTGACGGGCAGCGGGGCTGGAGGAGCGGGGTAGCCCGCTACGCCGGAGGAGAGCTCCACTGGATCCCCTTCATTGGACTGCGACTGAGGCCGCGCCACGCGATCACGAGGCGCGGCCTCACCGTTTCCAGCCGGAGAAGGCTGACGACGGGCGAGGGCCCGGCGGGCTACTGGACGGTCGACTGCTCCGCCGAGAGAGGTCCCCTGTCCCTGGCGATGAGCGAGGACGCGCTGACCGGCTTCCTTGCCTGGCTCGAATCCGCCCCGCCCAGCGCCCACCTCGACGCTGCGTGATCAGCGGGTGGCGCCGGGTTTCCAGAGGATTTCGTGGCCGTCGGCGGCTATCCGGCAGAGGATGAACATCAGGTCGGACAGCCGGTTCAGGTATTTGGCGGTCAGCGGGTTGACGTCGTCGTGGGCCTCAAGCGCCGACCAGGTCGTCCGCTCGGCCCGCCGGACGATCGTGCGGGCGACGTGGAGGTACGCCGTGGCGGGGGAGCCGCCGGGCAGGATGAAGCTGCGCAGCGGCTTCAGCGTCGCGTTGAACCGGTCGCACTGCTCTTCGATCCACGCGATGTAGGACTCCTCGACACGCAGCGGCGGGAACTCCGGATTCTCAGTCACCGGCGTGCACAGGTCCGCGCCGACGTCGAAGAGCTCGTTCTGCACCCGTGCCAGGACGGGGATCAGTTCCTCGGGGAGCCCTCCGGTGGCGAGGGCGACCCCGATGGCGGCGTTGGCCTCCTCCACGTCGGCGTACGCCGCCAGCCTCGGGTCGGTCTTACGGGTCCGGCTCATGTCGCCGAGGGCCGTGGTCCCGTCGTCGCCCGTCCTGGTGTAGATCTTCGATAGCACGACCGGCTTGTCGTTGTCAGCTCGCGTCATGCCGCTCAGCGTAGTCAGCCCGTTCAGGCGCTCCGCTCCGGCACGAGCTCGGGACCGAAGGTGCGGCGGAAGATGTGCACCGAGGCGTCGACCAGCCGATCGGTGGAAGGGGCCGGGTCGGCGAGCACCCATTCGATGAGTAACTCCGTGATGGCCCCGATCAGGCCGAGGGCGAGCAGGTGCAGCTCCAGGGGAGGCCCCGGCGGCAGGTCCTCGACCGCCGCCTCGATGATCTCGGTGAAGGCCTTGACCGTGTGCTGCCTCGCGCTGGTGAGGACGCTTCCCGCGCGGCGCACTTCGAGGTGCATGACGCGGGCGCGGCGGACGTCCTGTGTTACGAAACGGACGTATTCCCCTATCCCGGCGACGATCCGGTCGTCCAGCGTCGGCGGCGCCTTCTCGATCGCGGCGTTGACCGAGGTGAGCGTCTCCTCGACGCACCGATCGTAGACGGCCCGCATGAGGTCCTCGCGGCTGGAGAAGCACTCGTAGAAGGCTCGGTTGGAGATGCGGGCGGTCGCGCACAGTCGTTCGATGGTCGTTGCGTGGAAGCCCGGGTGAGCGAACAGCGTGTAAGCCGCTGTTATGAGCCTTTCCCTCCGATCTGCAAGCCTTTCGGCTGCGGACATCCCCCGATAGTCACGTCCCACCACTATTCACCTCGCGCCGTCATGGCCCCCCAGAACTAATCATTATGAACGCAAGATCCTTTATGTGGAAGTGCCGTAAAACTAGCACTTCCGGTGTATGCCGAGGTGGCTAACCGGCTTGACAAGTGGGTCAAGGTCCTATCCGGGTGTATCTCGCCGGCCTCGTAGACCTCCCACCCCTACCGGCGGCACGCCGTACCGGGCTCAGAGGAGACCTCGATCGAGGGCGGTGGTCACGGCCGCGGTGCGGTCCGAGACGCCGAGCTTGCCGAAGACGCGCAGCAGGTGGGTCTTCACTGTCGTCTCGCTGATGAAGAGTGCCTTGCCGATCTCGGCGTTGGTGAGCCCGCGGGCGACGAGGGACAGGACCTCGGTCTCACGCCGGGAGAGGGAGTCGGGCATGGGCGCCCGCATGCGGGTGACCAGCTTGGTGGCGACTGACGGCGACAGCACGGTTTCGCCCCGTACGGCTGACGCGATCGCCAGCAGGAGATCGGAACGAGAGGTGTCCTTCAGAAGATATCCGGCGGCTCCCGCCTCGACCGCGCGCACGATGTCCTGGTCGGTCTCATAGGTCGTGAGGACGATCACCCGGGATTCCGGGTGGTCGGCCAGGATCCGGGTGGTCGCGCTCACTCCGTCACCTCCCGGCATCCTGAGGTCCATCAGGATCACGTCAGGTCGCAGCTCGCCCGCGCGGATCACCGCCTCGTCGCCGGAGCCGGCCTCGCCGACGATCTCGATTCCGGGGTCGGACTCCAGCATGCCGCGCAGCCCCTCGCGTACGACGGGGTGGTCGTCCACGATCAGCAGCCGAATCACTGCAAGATCACGCTCCATATCAGGGCTGGTCGGGGGAGTGCCCGGGAACCTGTGCATGATCACGATAGGTATTCGCGCCGGTTCTGGGGCCGCCGGGGAAAGTCTGCATGATCACGCCGGGGGGGAGGTGTGCATGATCACTGTGAGGGTCGTTCCGTGGCCGGGGGAGGTGTCGACCGTGACCGTGCCGCCCTCCTGCTCGATCCTCGTGCGCATCGCCCGCAGGCCGTATCCCTGGCACGTCCCCACTCGGAAGCCCACGCCGTCGTCCCGCACAGTGAGCGCCACCTCGGCCGGGCCGTACTCGATGGACACGGCCACCGACGACGCCGCCGCGTGTTTGCGCACGTTCGCCAGGCCCTCCTGGGCGGCTCGGATCAGCACGACCTCGGTGCTGGGCGGCAGCGGCCGCGACGGCCCCGCCGCCGTGAAGGACGCCTCGATCCCGAGCTCTTCCCCGAGCCGGCCGGTGACCCGGCGCAGCGCCTCGTCGAGCGTGGACCCGTCGAGCGGCGCCGGGCTGAGCGCCGCGATCAACCCGCGGGCCTCCGCCAGGTTCTCCCGGGCGGTCTGTACGGCAAGCCCCAGATGACGCGACGGGTCGGCCTGGGCCTCGGCCGCCTGGATCAGCATGATGATGCTGGTGAAGCCCTGGGCCAGAGTGTCGTGGATCTCCCCGGCGAGCCGTTCGCGCTCGGCGAGGGCGCCCCGCTCGGACGACAGCCGCGCGACCTCGGCCCGGCTGGCCTCCAACTCCCCGATGAGGTGGGCGCGCTCGGCGCTCTGGTGGATGATCCGCGTGATCCACGGCCCGAAGACCAGGGTGAACGTGATGGCGATCGCCGCCGTGCCGGCGAACATCAGCACGTCGCCCCCGTCGAGCGTGGGCTGGGTCAGGAACCGGGCCGCCGGGGCCAGGTTCAGAATCAGCACCATCGCCACCGCGTTCCGGGCCCGCAGCAGCATGAAGGTCTGCGGGCACAGCGCGAACAGCCCGAACGACGCGGCGGGGACGATCAGGCACGCCGGGACGAACGCCGCGATCAGCAGGCCGCAGTAGAGGAGGCCGCGGCGGCTGTCGTCCTCGTCCTCGACGATGGCGGGACGGCCCAGCAGCACGTAGGCGAGGGCGCACGCTGCCAGCAGGAGCACGGTCGTGACCCTGGCGGTGACGGAGACGCCGTCATCGAGGGCCACGAACAGCACGGTCACGGCCAGCGACAGTCCGAAGAGGGTCTCCCATCCGCGGAAGGTCTGCCAGGCGTGGGCGCCGGACGGTCCGTCGATCGTGGCGGTCAGGAGCCCCGCCGTCCGGTTCCGACCTTGGAAGGCCGTGGGGCTGAGGGCCGCCACCACCCTTCTCCGCACAGCGCTCGAAGGCCCGTGAGGCCGGCTGACCTCACGGGCGCCCGTGGAGGGCTCGGCCACGGTGGTCATCCGTCCCGGCGGCTCTTCCAGCGGAAGGTCGTCAGGCACAGCACGAGACCTCCCACCAGCCACGCGCCGAGGACCAGCGCGACGCGGTCCAGCTCGTACGACTTCGTCAGCTCCAGGGTGGCCCCCGCGTCACCCAGGAAGACGGAACGGAAGCCCTGGCACATCCATTTGAGCGGGAAGACCGACGCCACGTTGATCAGCCACGTGGGCATCTCCGTGAAGGGGATGTAGACCCCCGAGATGAACTGCAGCACGACGAACGGCATGCTGATCACGGCCGCGGCGCTCTTGGCCGACCGGGGCAGGCTGCTCGCGGCGACCCCGAGGAGCGCCGCGGCGGAGACGCCGAGGACGAACACCCAGCCGAAGGTCACCCATTTCGACGCTTCGCGCGGCAGCTCCAGGTCGTACATCAGGACGCCGATGGCCAACAGAATGATCACTTCGAGGAACGCGATGACGAGGACGTTGAGGATCTTGCCGATGAAGTAGGCGCTGCGCGGCATGGGCGTGCCGGCCAGCCGCTTGAGCGTGCCGTCCTGGCGCTCGGTCGCGATGCCGATGCCGAGGTTCTGGAAGCCCGCGCCCATTACCCCGGCCCCGATCAGGCCGGCGGTGTAGAGCTGCGAGACCGTGAGCCCGGTCCCCTTCAGGCTGCCGGAGAAGATCGACCCGAACAGCACGAGCAGGATGATCGGGAAGGAGAACGTGAAGACGACGGCGTCCTTCTCGCGGAAGAACATCTTCGTCTCGATCGCGGCGCGGGCCAGGCCCACCTTGAGGGCGGACGGCAGTGGGGAGGCGGCAGCCGTACGGGGAGCGGCTGTGGTGATGTCGGTCATGGAGCCTCGATCAGGTCAGGGGGAGTGACGCCGCTCGGGCGCCGGGAAGGACGGGGGCTCGCAGGCGACGGAGGAGCCGCCCGCCGAGGGGCTCGCTCAGGAGGGCTCGATGAGTCGCAGGTAGATGTTTTCGAGCGTGGGCCGGGTGACCGTGAGCTCGGGCACCTCGCCGTCATAGCGCCGGGTCAGCTCCAGCACGGTCTTCGTCGGGGTGTCGGTCTCGACCGAGCCCTCGGACCAGCTCACGCGGGCCTTGGCGGTAGCCCGGCCGCCGAGCGTCGCGGGGTCGCCCTCGGCCACGATCCTGCCGCGTGCGATGACGGCCACGCGGTCGGCGAGGGTCTCCGCTTCCTCCAGGTAGTGGGTGGTCAGCACGATCGTGGTGCCGTCGTGGGCCAGCCCCTCGATCAGCTCCCAGAAGTTCCGCCGCGCCTCGGGGTCGAAGCCGGTCGTGGGCTCGTCCAGGAACAGCAGCTCGGGGCGGCCGATCACGCCGAGCGCGACGTCCACGCGCCGCCGCTGCCCGCCGGAGAGCTGGCGGATCCGCTTGTTCGCGCTCTCGGTGAGCCCCACCTGGGCGATGACCTCGTCCGGGTCCTTGGGGTCGGGGTAGTAGGCCGCGAAGTGCCGCACGGTCTCGCGGACGCTCAGCTCGGGCGCGTCCTCCATCGTCTGCGCCACGATGCCGACTCGGGACCTCCACTCCCTGGTCGGCCGGCCCGGGTCGATGCCGAGAACGCTGACCTCACCGGCGTCCCGCTTCCGGTAGCCCTCGAGTATCTCCACGGTGGTCGACTTGCCGGCCCCGTTGGGGCCGAGGATGGCGAAGACCTCGCCCCGCTTGATGTCAAGGTCGAGGCCCGCGACCGCTTCGACGTCGCCGTACCGCTTCGTCAGCCCGCGCACCTGAATGGCGTGTGTCATGCCTCCAGGGTGATCGTTGTACGGCTTTCGCGACACCCCCGAGCGGTTGACCACCGGTGTCCTCCGATCGGAGGACACGATCTCTCCAGACCGGATCTAGAAGAGCGTCGGGTTCTCGGGCTCGATGCCCCGCAGCGTGTCGTAGTCGAGGGTGACGCACTGGATGCCCCGGTCGGTGGCCAGCACGCGCGCCTGGGGCTTGATCTCCTGCGCGGCGAAGATCCCCTTGACCGGGGCGAGGCGCGGATCCCGGTTGAGCAGCTCCAGGTAGCGGGTGAGCTGCTCGACCCCGTCGATGTCGCCGCGGCGCTTGATCTCGACGGCCACCGTGCCCCCGAGGTGGTCGCGGCAGAGGATGTCCACCGGGCCGATCGCCGTCATGTACTCCCGGCGGACCAGCGACCAGCCGTCACCCAGCGTCGTGATGTGCTCGGCGAGCAGCTCCTGGAGGTGGGCCTCGACGCCGTCCTTCCGGAGACCGGGATCGACGCCCAGCTCGTGGCTGGAGTCGTGCAGGATCTCCTCGATGGTGAGGACCAGCTTCTCGCCGGTCTTCCCATGGATGACCGACCAGCTCAGCACGCCGTCGATGGTCTCCTCGCGGACCTTGCACGGAGGGTTCATCCAGTTGAGCGGCTTGAACGCCCGGTCGTCGGCGTGGATGGACACCGAGCCGTCCGCCTTCATCAGGATGAGCCGGGGCGCCATCGGGAGATGTGCCGTCAGCCTTCCCACGTAATCCACGCTGCACCGCGCGATGACCAGCCGCATGGGCGCCAACCCTACCGGGGGTTGTGGGAGCCGGGAGACGCTCTGGGACACTGTCTCCCATGGCACGGACGTTTGAGACGGTGGGAGTCGTCGGGCTCGGCACGATGGGCGCCGGTATCGCGGAGGTCTTCGCCCGCGCCGGCCTGAGCGTGATCGGCGTGGAGGCGGACGAGGCGGCGCTGGCCCGAGGGCGCGACCATCTGGAGGGCTCCACCGGCAGGGCGGTCGCGAGGGGCAAGCTCACCACCGAGCGGCAGCAGGAGATCCTCGGCCGGATCACCCTCACCACCTCCCGCGAGGACTTGGCCGACGCCGATCTGGTGATCGAGGCGATCCCCGAGGTCATGGAGTTCAAGCGGGGGTTGTTCGCCGACCTCGACCGCATCTGCAAGCCGTCCGCCGTGCTCGCCACCAACACCTCCTCGCTGTCGGTCACCGCCATCGCGGCCACCACGTCGCGCCCCGCGCAGGTGATCGGCATGCACTTCTTCAACCCCGCGCCGATCATGAAGTTGGTCGAGGTCATCCACACGGTCGTCACCGAGGACGGCCTGGCCGCCGACATCGCGGATCTCGCCCGGCGGCTCGGCAAGACTCCGGTCACGGTCGGCGACCGGGCCGGGTTCGTGGTCAACCGGCTGCTGCTCAGCTACCTCAACCACGCGTGCGGCCTGGTGGAGTCGCGGCTCTCCACCCGTGACGACATCGACGCCGCGATGAAGCTGGGCGTCCGCTTCCCGATGGGACCGTTCACCCTGCTCGACCTGATCGGGCTGGACACGTCCTACGAGGTGTGCGAGGTGCTGTTCCGGGAGAGCCGCGACCGCCGCCACGCGCCCGCGCCCGTCCTGCGTGAGCTGGTCACGGCGGGCCTGCTCGGCCGCAAGACCGGCCGCGGCTTCTACCCCTACGCCGAGGGCACGGCTCCCACGCACGAGACCGCGGCGAGGTCCGCCGTGTCGATGGTCGGAATCGTCGGAGACGGGCAGGACGCCGCCGCCCTCCTCGCGCGGTTCGACGCCGCCGGCTTCAAGGCCGTGGTCGCGGAGACCTCGGATCTGACCCCGGTCGCCGGCGCCGACGTCGTCATCGCCCTGTCGGACACCCCCGTCGTCGAGCTCGCCGTACGGCTCCCGCATCCGGAGCGGCTCGTGGGCCTGCACCTGGTGGGCGACGGGGTGGCCGAGATCGCATCGACCGTGCTCACCTCGGACGAGGCGGCGGCGGCCGCGTACGACCTGATGAAGGTGATCGGGCGCGCGCCGGTCAGATGCCGGGACCGGGCGGGCCTCGTCGTCAACGCGCTGCTGTACCCCTATCTGAACGACGCGGTCCGCATGCTGGAGTCGGGCTACTCGACCGTCGAGGACATCGACAACGCGATGAGGCTGGGCTGCGGCTACCCGGCCGGGCCGTTCGAGATGCTCGACGCCATCGGGCTGGAGAAGGTGCGGGACGGCCTGCGCGCGCTGTACGCGGAGTATCGGGAGCCGTCGTTCGCTCCCGCGCCGCTGCTCGACCAGCTCGTGACGGCCGGAGTGCCGAGTATCCGGGAGCACGCGGGCTGACCGTTTCGGCCTGTGCCAGACCCGAGCTTGACCCGGCCTGGAAGAATGGCGGCAGATCCTCCGTTCTGCCTCATATGAACCCCCGGAAGGACCGCTGACGTGAGCCCCCGCCGCGCGCGCCGCCTCGGGCCGTACGAGCGTCCCGACGGTCGCGGTGCCGTACAGCCGGTCGGCGGTTCGGTGTCCGGGGTGGACCGGGTGGAGAGCTCGGCCGACGGCGACTGGGTGGTCCGGAACGTGTCCGGCGCGGCGCTGGCCAAGACCTACCGGTGTCCGGGGTGCGACCAGGAGATCCGGCCGGGCCTGCCGCACATCGTGAGCTGGCCCGCGTGGCCCGGCGGCGAGGAGGAGCGGCGCCACTGGCACACCGCGTGCTGGCGGAACCGGGTCAACCGGGGGCCGGGACGCAGCCGCTACTGAAGGCCGCTCACCCCGCCTGCATGATCACCCTCACCGAACGCGCTGGTCGGGGTAGGGGAGACGGAAGGCATGCATGATCACGACCGGGGCACTGCCTGGTCGGGGATACTGTGTGGGAACTTGTGCATGATCACGGGGGAATGAGGCGGAGGTGGGGATGGAGATCAGGGCGTCCACGGTGTTGCCGGCCCGCCGGGAGAACATCGAGCTGGTCACGGCCGACGAGCTGACCCTGGTGGGGGAGCTGGCGCTGCCCGAGACCAGGCCGCCGGCGGCCACGCTCATCTGCCTGCATCCCCTGCCCACGCACGGCGGCATGATGGACAGCCACGTGCTGCGAAAGGCGTCCTACCGGCTGCCCGCCCTCGCCGATCTCGCCGTGCTGCGCTTCAACACCCGTGGGACGACCTCCGAGCGCGGCACCTCGCAGGGGGCGTTCGAAGAGGGGAACGGCGAGCGGTACGACGTGGCCGCCGCTCTGGAGTACGCCGAGTTCCACGACCTGCCCCACCCGTGGCTGCTCGGCTGGTCCTTCGGCACCGAGCTCGCCCTGAAATGGGGGCGCGACCCGCTGGTCGAGGGCGCGATCCTGCTCTCGCCCCCGCTGCGCCGCGCCACGGACGACGACCTGGACGCCTGGGCCGAGTTCGGCCGGCCGCTGGTCGCCCTCGTCCCGGAGTTCGACGACTACCTGCGGCCGGAGGAGGCCGTCCGGCGGTTCGCCCGGGTGCCCCAGGCCGAGGTCGTCGGCGTCGAGGGGGCCAAGCACCTGTGGGTCGGCGAGCCGTACGTGCGGATCGTCCTCGATGAGATCGTCAAGGGCGTGAACCCCACCGCCGCCCCCCTGCCGACCGAGGTCTGACTCCCGGGCAATCGGCTTGAGACAGCCGAAGAGGCGCCGTCGCGGCCGGCGCCCCAGCCGTCCCGCTTCTGTCGTCGCGAATCGGTGACGAAGGATGGCAAGCGGCCGACCGCGCGTTACCGTGACCTGATGCAGCTCTACTCGCGATCGGCCGGGAGCGGCACGCCCGTCGTCCTGCTCCACGCCTTCCCCTTCTCGTCCGCGATGTGGCTGGCCCAGCGTGAGGGCCTGGCGTCCGCCTGCAAGGTCATCACTCCGGATCTGCGCGGTTTCGGCGGCTCGCGGCTGGGCGTCGACGAGCCCTCCGTCGACGCGATGGCCGACGACGTGGCGGCGCTGCTCGACGAGGAGGGCATCGACCGGGCCGTGGTCGGAGGGCAGTCGATGGGCGGCTACGTCACGATGGCGCTGTGCCGCCGTCACCCCGACCGGCTTCTGGGCGTGATCCTCGCGGACACCAAGGCCGCCGCCGACACGGAGGCGGCCAAGGCCAACCGGGAGCGGATCGCCGCGGCCGTGCTCGACGCCGGAACCGGCATCCTGCTGGAGGAGTCACTTCCGATGCTCGTCGGAAAGACGACCAAGCAGCGTAGAGGGATGGTGCTCGGACGGGTCCGCGGCCTGATCCAGGCGGCTCCGCCGTCTGCGGTGGCCTGGGCGCAGCGCGCGATGGCCGCGCGGCCCGACTCCTTCGACACGCTGCGGAGCCTCGGTGTGCCCGCGCTGGTCGTCGTGGGCGACGAGGACGAGCTGACGCCCCCGTCCGACGCGGAGGCGATGGCCGAGGCCATTCCGGAGGCGAGGCTGGCCGTCATCGAAAAGGCCGGCCACCTGTCCGCCATCGAGCAGCCCGAGCCCTTCAACCGCGTCATCGCGGAGTTCGTCCAGTCCCTCCACCCACCATGCGCGTGATCATGCGGAGATTCCCGCCTGTGCCGTACGGCCCGCGGAAACGTGTCGCGTGATCATGCCCGCACTGTCCGGCCTGGCACGCGGGCCGGTGCCGCTGCGCAAGAACGGCGCCGGGGACGGGCGCCACGGAACGGGCGCCACGGGAAGGGCGGCAGGGGAAGGGCGGCAGGGGAAGGGCGCACGTGGAAACGAGCAAGGGCCCGGCGGAGCGAATCCGCCGGGCCCTGCTGCGATAGCCGTCGCAGAACTCCCCGAAAGCGTCAGCCCTTGTGACTACTCCTGCCACCACTCCGCATCGTCGTCGCTCTTCGCGGCGGGCTCGGTGGGCTTGGGCGAGGCCACCGGCTTCTCGCTCAGAGAAGGCGCGGCCGACAGGGCCGGCTTGGAGGGGGCCGCCGCGACCGGGGCCGGCTCCGGGTCCATGCCCGGCAGCGCCGCGCCGCCGAGCAGCTGGCGCAGCTGGGCGAGGTGACTGGTGATGCTGTCGCGCTGACGCGTGAGCTCGTCGACCTGACGCTGCATCGCGGTGCGGGTCCGCTCCGCCTCGCTCTTCGCGTCACTCACTATCGAATCGGCGCTGGCCTTCGCCTCGGCCACGAGCTGGTCGGCGTTCTTGCGCGCGTTGGCGAGAAGCTGCTTCGCGTGGGTGTCGGCCTCGCGGCGGGTCTGCTCCGCCTGCTGGGTGGCCTTGGTGGCCCGCTGCTCCGCGGTGGCGGCGCGCTGCTCGGCCTCGGCGACCAGCTTCTGGGTGTTGGCCTGCGCGGTGGCGTGGCGCTCGGCCTCCTGGCGCTCGGCGTCCTCGCGGCGGGCGGCGAGCTGGATCTCGAACTCGGCCTCGTCCTGCGCCCGCTTGGCCTCGGACTCCTCCAGGACCCGCTGCGCCTGGGCGCGCATCTCGTCCGCCTGACGCTTGGCGGTGGTCAGCACCTCGTCGCGCTCGCGCTTAGTGGACGCCCGGAGCTGGGCCACCTCGCGCTCGGTCGTGGTGCGCAGCTTGGCGATCTCGCGCTCGGCGTCCGCGCGCTTCTCCGCGACCTCGTGGTCGGCCGTGGCGCGGAGCTTGGCGACCTCGCGCTCGGTCGTGGAGGTCAGCTCGTCCGACTCCCGCTTGGCGGTGGACCGGATCTCCTCGGCGTCGCGCTCGGCGGTGCTCCGCATGTCCTCGGCCTCACGGGCGGCGAGGGCACGCTTCTCGGCGGCCTCGTTCTCCGCGGCGGCGCGCAGGTCGGCGGCGTCCACCTTGGCCGCGGCCTTGATCTCGTTGGCCTCCGACCTCGCAGCCTGCACGAGCTCCGTGGCCTGCTCTTCCGCCAGGCGCAGCAGCTGCTCGATGCGGGCGCCGAGACCGGAGTAGGTCGGACGCTCCTGCTCCTGCAACTGCCGCTGCGAGTCGGACAGGTCACGCTGGAGAGCGGAAACCTGTTCCTTGGCCTGACGCAGCTCGGTGTCGAGCGTCTTCAAGTGGTCGTGGACCTGGTGCCGGTCATAGCCGCGGAGCACCACGTCGAATTCCCGAGAAGGGGCGTCTTCAAAGAAATTGTTGAGCTGGGCGTCGATGTCGGACTGCATGAGGCTCGATCCTGGTTGTCGAGACGGCTACACGGGCCGGACGGGGGGGTTCGGACATCCGAGGCGAGGAGCCCATAGGGATCCACGTCCGGTGGTACGCCAGCGTACTCCGGTACTGCCGCGTTGGAGGCCCCCTCCGACTTTCTGCGCGACTTGTTACGTATGAGCCTTTCTTGCGTTAGGTCAGCGCCTTGATGTCTACCTTGATGTCTGCCTGGATGTCTCGACAAGCTCCGTGAGAACTCCTCCCACGTCCTTTGGATGCAGAAACGCGATCGAGGCACCCATTGACCCATGCCTGGGTCGCTGATCGATCAAGCGGACCCCCTTCGCGCCGATGTCCTCGAGCGCCTTGGTCACGTCGGCCACTCCGTAACCGATGTGATGCACACCCTCGCCGCGCTTGGCGAGGAACTTCCCCACGGCGGTGTCGGGGTGCAGCGGCTCCAGGAGCTGGACGTAGGACGCGCCCCGGTCGCCGTCCGCCACGTGCAGCATGGCCTCGCGCACTCCCTGCTCCTCGTTGACCTCCCGGCTCACCACCGTGAGGCCGAACACGGACTCGTAGAACTCGATCTTCTCTGCCAGATTGTGGCAGGCGATGCCCACGTGGTCGATCCTGAGCAGCATCGTTGCCCTCCTTTCGCCAAGGGGACGGCCGTGATGGTCGCCCGCATACTGATGGGTCACATACTGATGGGTATGGTGACACCGTCGCCCTGATCCCATGATGGAGGCCCCCGTAATGTCTGGATCCGTCATCGTCGCCGGAGCCCGTACGCCCATCGGGCGGCTTCTGGGTTCGCTCGCCGATCTGGCCGCCGTCGAGCTGGGCGGCATCGCGATCCAGGCCGCGCTGTCGCGCGCGGGCGTGGCGCCGGAGCAGGTGCAGTACGTGATCATGGGTCAGGTGCTCCAGGCGGGAGCAGGCCAGATCCCGTCCCGGCAGGCCGCCGTGAAGGCGGGCATACCCATGACCGTCCCGTCGCTCACCATCAACAAGGTCTGCCTCTCGGGCCTCGACGCGATCGCCCTGGCCGACCAGCTCATCAGGGCCGGCGAGTTCGACATCGTGGTCGCGGGCGGCATGGAGTCGATGACCAACGCGCCGCACCTGCTCCCCGGCCTGCGCAAGGGCGTGAAGTACGGCAATGCCGGCATCGTCGACTCGATGGCCTTCGACGGGCTGACCGACGCGTTCGACCAGATCGCGATGGGGGAGTCGACCGAGCGGCACAACGCCCGCCTGGGGCTGACCCGCGAGGAGCAGGACGAGTTCTCCGCCCGGTCGCACCAGCTCGCCGCCCAGGCCACGAAGAACGGCCTGTTCGACGACGAGATCGTCCCGGTGTCGCTGCCGCAGAAGAAGGGAGATCCGATCGTGTTCTCCGCCGATGAGGGAATTCGTGAGGACACGACGGTGGACACCCTCGCGCGGCTCCGGCCCGCCTTCACGAAGGACGGCACGATCACGGCCGGCTCGGCGTCCCAGATCTCCGACGGCGCCGTGGCCGTGGTGGTCATGTCGCGCGCCAAGGCCGAGGAGCTGGGCCTGGAGTGGCTGGCCGAGATCGGCGCGCACGGGAACGTCGCGGGGCCGGACAACTCCCTGCAGTCCCAGCCCGCCAACGCCATCGGCCAGGCGCTCGCCAAGCAGGGCCTCACGGCCGGCGACCTCGACCTGGTCGAGATCAACGAAGCGTTCGCCCAGGTCGTGCTCCAGTCGGTCAAGGAGCTGGGCATCCCGCTCGACAAGGTGAACGTGAACGGCGGCGGCATCGCCCTCGGCCACCCCATCGGCGCCTCCGGAGCCCGCATCGTGCTCACGCTGGCCCACGAGCTGAAGCGCCGGGGCGGTGGACTCGGCGCCGCCGGCCTCTGCGGGGGAGGCGGCCAGGGCGACGCCCTGATCATCCGCGTCCCCGCCCCCCATTGATGTGGTGATCATCCGCGTGGGATGTGGTGATCATGCGCAGGTTCCGTGAAATGCCGCGCGACCAGGCCCACCCCGAGGCGTGATCATGCAGCGATTCCCGATCACCCCCGCCCACCAGGGTGATCGTCGTACGTGATCATGCATTAGTGAGAGTGACCCCGCAGGCTGGAGGTGAAGATGGACGTCCGGGAGCTCGTCTATGAGGCGCGACGAGGACGGCCGCGCGCGGTGGCCCGGCTGATCTCGCTCGTCGAGAACGCCATCTCGTCTCCCGGCTCGGCCAAGGCCCTCCGCGAGGTCATGGCGGAACTCGCGACCGGGACGCGGAAGCCGTACACCGCGAAGGTCATCGGCCTCACGGGCTCACCCGGTGTGGGGAAGTCGACGGCCACGGGCATGCTCATCAAGGCCTTCCGCCGTCGCGGCAGCCGGGTGGGCGTGCTCGCCGTGGACCCGTCCAGCCCCTTCACCGGAGGGGCGCTGCTCGGTGACCGCGTCCGGATGCAGGAACACGCCACCGATCCCGGCGTCTTCATCCGCAGCATGGCCAGCCGCGGTCACCTCGGAGGGCTGGCCTGGGCGACGCCTCAGGCGCTCCGCGTGCTCGACGCGGCCGGGTGCGACGTGATCCTCATCGAGACGGTGGGGGTCGGCCAGGCCGAGGTGGACGTCGCCCGCCTGGCCGACGCCACGATCGTGCTGCTGGCCCCGGGGATGGGCGACGGCATTCAGGCCGCCAAGGCCGGCATCCTGGAGGTCGCCGACGTTTTCGTGGTCAACAAGGCCGACCGTGACGGCGTTCAGGCGACCGTACGCGAGCTGCGGAACATGGTCTCCCTGATCGACGCGCCGTGGCGGCCCCCCATCGTCACCACGATCGCCTCCAAGGGCGAGGGCGCCGACGAGTTGCTGGCCGCGCTCGACAAGCACGCGGCCTACCTGGAGGAGTCCGGCGAGTCCCGCCGCCGCAGGCTCGCCCGCGCGAGGGACGAGATCGAGGCCGTCGCGCTCGCCCAGCTCAGATCCCGGTTCGCCGATCTCCACGGCGATCGGCTCGACGCGCTCGCCGAGCGGCTGCTCGCCGCGGACACCGATCCCTACACCGCCGCCGACGACCTCATCGCCGCCCTGGGCTGATCGCTTCCAGACGCGTACGGCTCTCGCCAACCGGCGGCCGACGGGTCAGGGCTCGTCGGCGTATTTGATGACGACGGTGGTGAAGCCGAGGGATTTCAGCATGCCCTCCAGCATCACCTTCGTGTTCTGGTCGGCACGGTTACGGAGGTCGCTGCCGACCGCCGCGTCGGCGATCTTCTTCTCGGCCAGCAGATAGAGCTCCTGCTGGTTCTGTGGTGAGGACGACAGGAAATCCGACACCCGGTCGAAGAGCCCCCGCTGCTGCGCGAATACATACGACCGCTTGTTGTCCAGGTTCGGCTTCTCCAACTGGGCGTGCGGCAGCCGTACGGTCACGGTTTTGCGATCGGGGGAGACGGTGATCGCGTCCTTGGGGAGCGTGGAGAAGTCGACGTAGGCGTCCACGTTGCCGGCGCCCACGAACAGCGTCCGGGTGCCCTTGATGGCGTCGGGCAGGAAGTTGGCGTCCTTCTCCAGGTCCACCACGACCTGGAAGTTGCCGGTCGCCGCCTCGAACCTACTCAGGTTCTGCATCGACTGCAGCAGCACCGGGCCGCTGCGGTCGATGGTCTGCTCCCCGAGCGGGTTCAGCCAGAACCAGGTCAGTCTCGCGCCCACCACGAGGAGGAGGACGACGAAGAGGAAGCCGGCGAGCCAGCGCCAGCCTCGTCGGGAACGCCGCGTAGCGGGCTCGGTGGGGGCCGGCGCGCGGGGGGGTCGGGTCTGGCGGTCCACGGGAAGACATCTTCCCCCGATTCCCCCGAACTCACCTCGGGCCCGCGAAGCGATCTCCGTCCGTACGGCTGTGCCGCCGGAGTCCGCTGCCGCCGGGGTGGCGGAAACCGCCGGGGCGGCCATCGGCCGACTCGATCTGGTTCCGGAGACCGGGAGCGCGCGAGGAGTCCTGTGCCGCCGTGGGGTCCGAGGCCGGTGCCGGCGGACCATTAGGGTCCGGCGGTAATTCGGTTCTCGGGGAGGGACCCGCGCCGGGACCCGTTCCGCCCGGCACCCCGCCCGGACCCGATCCACCAGAGCCAGGCCCACCAGAGCCCGATCCACCAGAGCCATGCCCGGAGCCCGATCCGGAGCCTGAGCCGGACCCTGAGCCGGATGCAGCGCCCGAGCCGGCTCCGCCGGATCCAGACGCACCCGACCCCGATCCCGTGCCCGACCCAGCAGAACCTGTCCCGGCACCCGGGCACGACTCTCTGGGACCCGACCCGGCGCCCGGGCCGTACTTTGCGCCCGGCCCGGATGGCCCGTGCGGACCGAATCCCGCGCCCGGATCCGATGCGGCGCCTGAACGGAACTCCGGACCAGGGCCGGACTTCGCGCGCGAACCGTCTCCCGCGCGCCGGCCGAATCCCGCCCCGTGGCCGAAGCCCGAGTGGGGGCCCGATCCGGCGCCGGGCCGGCGGAACCGGCCAGGACCCGATGCGGCGTCTGGCCTGAACGCAGCGGCTGGGCCGAATCCTGGCCTGGCGGCCAGGCCTGAGCCGGCAGCGGCACCCGGGCACGGATCCGGACCCCCACCCGGACCTCCGCCCGGCACCTGGCCCGGCACCGGGCCGGGCGCCTGCCCGAGACCCGTGCCCTGTCCTGTGCCCTGGCCGGCACCTGGCCCGGCACCCTGCCCGACGCCCTGGCCCGGGATGCCGCCGGACATACCCGGCGAAGGCGCCGTGATCGGCGTGGCCGGGTAGGCCGGGCTCGGGTCCACGGGGTAGATCGGCGCGTACGCCGGGGCCGAATTCACGGGGTAGCCCGTCATGTTCGGATCGATGGGCCTGGCCCCGCCGCCGAAGTGCCTGCTCTGCAGCCGGCAGGAGACGAAGTCGGAATAGAACATCCGCAGCCAGTCGCGCCGCTGGTTCTCGGAGAGTTCGGAGAACCACACGGCGGCGTACTGGTGCTCGGGCAGCGACCCGCCGGGCAGCGGCTGGCTCCGCAGCCAGGCGACGACGATGGCACGGTAACCGGCCGAGATCGTCCCGGGACACGGCTTGGCCAGCCGGTTGAGGAACTCGGCCGCCGCGCGCTCGGCGTACCCCACTCCGAGGTCGTCGACGTGGATGAACACGACGCCCGGATCGGCGGGGGCGTCGTCCCCCCGCGCGTGCTGCTCGACCCGCTTGAACGCCGCCGGGGTGCCCGCCAGCCTGGCGGCGATGATCGTGAAGGTCCCGGCCAGCTCGGTCAGGCCGGCGCGCATCGCCGGATGGACGCACACGCTGATCGGCCACTCCTGGCAGCTGTAGACGAGACGCTCGCTGGCGGCCAGCGTCTGCGGCTCCATCACCAGCCGGGCGCCGCCCGTGCCCGCGGCGAGCACGGCGATCACAGCGGCGGCGAGCGCCAGAATCCGCCTGGTCACGAGCGCCACCCAGCCGAGCAGCAGCGCGGTGCTGAGGCCCAGGAGCCACAGCGTCTGGTCACTGAACGCCGCCGCGCTCAGCCCTTCGAACACGTCGTACGGCTCACGCGTCGCGGGGGCGAGCCGGTCGGCCCACGGGCAGCCGTTGGCCAGCCCGGTGAACAACCCGTAGGTGCCGATCCCGGCGAGGACCGGCGTGACCAGCAGAGGCACGAGCCAGCCGACGATCCAGCCCACCACCACGTACAGCGCGAGCGAGGCGACGCACATCGCGAGACCACTCGGCAGCAGGTGGCCCGGTTGCTCGCCCAGCGCCGCCCGCAGGCAGAGCACCAGGACCGTCGCCCCGAACGAGCCGGAGACCACGACGAGTATGGCGAGCGGGGCCTTCACGGCCCGCCACGGGGTGAGGGCGCGGCCGTTGTTGGCGCGGCGACTGCGCACCGCCACCCACGCGGCGAACGCCGCCGCCACCGGGCCCGTCAGCCGCAGTGAGCCGATGACGGCCACCACGATGTCGTCCCAGTCCATGAAGCCGGGTATGAGGACGCTCCACGCGGTGACGAGGCCGAGCGCCAGCAACACGGTCACCGTGACGACCGCGCCGTGTCTCAGCTCCTCGCGTGAAACGCCTCTGTGGTTACCCACAGGCCGGCGCGGCCCCCGGCCACGCCAGCGTCGATATCCGGCGCGTGTTACGCACCGGGACAGGCATGCTGCCCATCTATCAAGCACCCCCCGTGCCTGTGTGAGCGGGGCGTGGAACCGCGCCGTTCCCCTTGGCGCTGGTCCGCCGGCCGACCTCACCACGTCTGCCGCCACGTCGTGTCCGACGTCCTAGCAGACGTGACTCCCCGTGCCCCCGGGTTTGCCGCCGCCTCACCGTTTGACGTGGCAACCATAACGGAGGGTGACCCTGGGGGAGGGAGTTCTGGGGTCAAGGAATGAATTCGGTTACGCTACGTGCCCGAAGCGATCAGGAATGGGGCCGCGATACCGTATATCGCTGTGTCCGTCCCGCCCAGCTCAGGCCCATCGTCCGCCGGTGGTCCGAAGCCTTTGAACCTGTCCTTCGACCCCATACAGCAGGCCGCGGAAACGTGGCGTGCCAAGTTCGGGCCGTCCTCCGCCATGGCCGCGGTCACGTCGATCATGAGAGCCCACCAGATCCTGCTTGCGCAACTGGACACGCTGCTCAAGCCGTACGATTTGACCTTCGCGCGCTACGAAGCTCTGGTGCTGCTCACGTTCAGCCGGACAGGGGCGCTGTCGCTGTCCAAGATCGGCGAGCGGCTCATGGTCCACCCGACGAGCGTGACGAACACCATCGACCGCCTGGAGCGGGCCGAGCTGGTCCGCCGGATGCGCAACCCCAAGGACGGCCGCGGCGTGCTCGCCGAGATCACTCCTCAGGGCCAGGACGTCGTACGGCGGGCCACCGACGATCTCATGCGGGCCGGCTTCGGCATGGGCATGTACGGCGAGGCCGACCTGGCCGAGATGTTCGACCTCCTCAAGACCCTCCGGGTCGCCGCCGGGGATTTCACCGCCTGACCGCCCTCATGAGGCGCGCTTGAGGAGGGTGAAGGAACCGTAGATCAGGGAGAGCAGCTCGCCGGCGGCGGGGCCCTCCTCCAGCATGGCGCGCGGGTTGGCGGCCGTCGCGGTGACCACGTAGGTCCTGCCCTGGGCCGTGCGGGCGAGGAACCCCATCGCGACGAGGCCGGGCTCCGAGCCGCCCTTGTACCAAACGGTCGGCCATTCCTCGCGGTCGAGGTTCAGCCCGGCGTCGTTGACGGACATCACCGCGTCGAGCGGCTTGCTCCGCAGCGCGGCCAGCCCGGCGTAGGCCTGGCAGACGTCCTTCGGCGAGGCGAACCACTCCAGGCGGTTGATGTCCCGGGGCTTGTCCCACGGCGCCACCTTCGACAGGGGCGTCTTCGCCACGGTGTTCTTGAGGTAGTCGCGTCGCCCCTCGCGGCTGAGGGACAGGTATGTCCGGGCGAGGCGGGGATAGTCGGCCCCCTTGAGGAGGAACAGCTCCCGCGTGGTGAGGAACGGAGTGTTGAGTCTGGTCCGGCCGGACCACTTGCGGACCTCGGCCTCGACCCTGGAGCGGCCGACCTTGGCGATGAGCAGGTCGGCGGCGGTGTTGTCGCTGATCGAGATCATGAGCTCGGCCGCCTCGCGCAGTGGCACCGTGCTGTTGTCCGGCCGGTCCTGCAGCTCGCCGCTCGGCAGGCTCTTCAGCTTCGGCCTGATCGTCAGAGGGGTGTCCCAGGAGAGGCGGCCGGCGCGGATCCGCTCGGCCACGGCGCCCAGCACGTACAGCTTGAACATCGAGCCCATCGGCTGCGGGGCGTCGGGCGCGACGGTGTGAACCGGTCGGCATTCGCCGTTCGCGATGATCTCAGCCGCCAGGAAGCCCACCTGGGGGGCGGCCGCGCGCAGGCGCTTGTCGAGCTCCTCCCAGCTGGTGGGTGCGTTCGGAGGCGGCTCCGCGGCGGCGAACACGAGTTGGCCGATCTTGCCGTCGTCGTTCACCGAGATCGAGAGCTTCACGTCCTTCCCACTGGCCGTCACCAAGGCTATGAGGGCGGTGGGCTGGACGTAGATCAGGTTCTTCAGCCGCAGGGCGCTGAGACCCTGGATGGCCTTGTTGAACTCGGCGGGAGGGAACTGTGCGAGGAAGCCGGCGCTCAGATGGGCCGTCAGCTCGTCCTCCGGGATCGGCGGAGTGGCCGCGGCACTCAGGAACCACCGCAACTGCCGGCCGACGGGCGTGTCGGGGATGGCCACCTCCCCGGGCGGCGTGGCCGTGCTCGTGGGCCCGGGAGTGGCCGTGACCGTGCTTGTGGCCATGCTTGGGGTCGGGGTTGTGGCGCCGTTCAGGGGCGTGGCGGTCGTCGGCCGCGCGGCAGCCGTACAGGCCGTGAGAGCGACGGCCGAGGCGACGAACGAGGCCGTCAAAGTACGCGCCGGTCTCGATGAAATGTACGAAGGGACGGACACGGAGGGCTCCTTGACGTGATGAGGGACGGATACTCGGACGCTTGCCCCGGCGGCTGCGATTGGACGGGCCGTGTGCCACATGGCTCGCCTGGGGAGACACCCGGCACTGCCGGGAACGCGGAGATGTCACTTACCGTACGAAGAGGCCTTTCAGGCCGGTACCCGGCAGGCCTCCGCTTTCGCCACTGCGGCCGACCGCACCGAATATGAGGACAACCTCATAGACGGCGGTCATCGTCCCCGGTCACGATGCCCTCCTTGAAGCCCTTGAAGCCCTTGAAGCCCTTGAAGCCCTTGAAGCCCTTGAAGCCCTTGAAGCCCAGGAGTCCGGTGAAGTCATGACGTTACGGTGCGGGTCATGAAAGCGAGCAGGGGGACGAGGACGGTCGCGGCGGGAATGGCCGCCGTCGCGGCCACGGGCGTCGTCGCCGGGGCTCTGCTGGAGACCGGCCTGCCCGTTCCCGCCTCGCAGTGGCTCTTCATCGTGGTGGCTCTGATCTTGCCCGCCCTCGGCTGGCTCATCGCGGCCCGGCGGCCGGACAACGCGTACGGATGGCTGCTGCTGGCCGCCGCCGACTGCATGGGGCTCGGCGGTCTCGGCATCGGGTCGCTGATCCGGCTCGGCCCCGGCCACCCCGCCCTCGCCGTGCCCGCCACCCTGCTGGCTTCACTGTTCGGCGTCTTCTACGGCCTGTCCTGGGTCTTCATCCCGCTGCTGTTCCCCGACGGGCGGCTGCCCTCGCGGCGCTGGCGGCCGGTGGCCTGGGTCAGTGCCGTGGCCACCGGCGCGCACACGCTGGGCTCGCTGTTCGTGCCGGGCAAGCTCCAGGAGGCCATGCGGATCGCTAATCCGCTGGGCGTTTCCGGGCCGCCCGGCATGCTGGCGGGGCTCATCGCGACGGTGGGCCAGCTGGTGCTCCTGATCGTGGCCTTCGCCGTCCTGGTCAACCTGGTCTCGCGCCTGCGGCGGAGCCGTCCTCCTGAGCGAGGCCGGCTCGGCTGGATGGTGGCGGGCGTGACGGCCAACCTCGCGGGTTTCGTGACGATCGCGATCTACAACTTCGCGCATGCGCCGGGAGCCGCGGTGGCCTTCGGCGTCATCGGCGTGGTGGGCGCGTTGCCCGCCGCGATCGGGGCGGCCGTGGCGCGGCACAACCTGCTCGACATCAAGATCGGGATCCGCGGGTCGCGGCTGTATCTGGTCTTCGACCTCCGGCCGACGGTCGATGAGCTGCTGTCGGGCCTCGGACCGGCGCTGGAGGAGGCCGAGCCCGCCGAGCAGTTGAACCGCTTGGCGCAAGCCGTACGGGTAGGAGTGGACGTCCGGTGGGCGGCGGTCGAGCTGGCGGACGGCACCCGGGTGGTGGCGGGGCAGGAGGACGGAGAGCCGGTGCTGACCGTCCCGGCCGGACTCGGCAGCATCGCCTGCGGGCCCAAGGTCGCCGGCCGCCTGACGCGTGAGGACCGGCGGCTGCTCGGGGCTCTGGCCGTGCCGGTCGGGCTGGCCGTACAGAGCGTCGCCCTCGCCGCGCGGCTCATCAACGCGCAGGAGGCGGAGCGGCGGCGCATCGAACGCAACATCCACGACGGGGCGCAGCAGCAGCTCGTCGCCCTGATCGCCGGGCTGGAGGTCGCGCGCGCCACTGGAGGCGGCGCCGATGTCCTCGTGCTCCTCCGCGAGCAGGCCAGACAGGCCCTGACGGATCTGCGGGAGCTCGCGGCGGGCATCCACCCGTCCGTGCTGAGCCAGGGCGGTCTGGTGGAGGCGGTGGAGGAACGGTGCTCGGGTCTCCCCGTACCCATCACGGTGACGGCCGACCCGGGTCTACGCGTCAGGCGCTTCCCCGACGAGATCGAGGGGGCGATGTACTTCACGGTGAGTGAGGCGGTCGCCAATGCGCTGAAGCACGCGTCGGCCTCCAGAATCGAGGTGCGGCTCTCGCTCCGCGAAGGCCGCCTGGAGGCGACGGTGACCGACGACGGCAAGGGGTTCGACACGGGCGCCGTCGCGCGCCGAGGGCTGGCTACGCTGGCCGACCGGATGACGGCTCTTGGCGGGGGTCTGGAGCTGACGAGCGGACAGGGAGAGGGATCGCGGGTGCGAGCGTGGGTGACGACGCATGCCTGAGCCGCCGGGGAGCGGGCCGCCTGCTCCGCGCCGGTTGCGGGCGGTCCTGGCGGACGACCACTACCTCGTCCGTGAGGGCACACGGCAACTGCTGGAGACCTCCGGGGAGATCACGGTCGTGGGAGCGGTCGGCACCGCCGGCGAGTTGGTGGACGCGGTCCGCCGGCTCGGCCCGGACGTGGTCGTCACCGACATCCGCATGCCGGGCGGGGAGTGGCGGTCCGGCTTCGAGGGCATCGACGCGGCCCATTCGATTCGAGCCGGCCATCCCGGCGTCGGCGTCGTCGTGCTCTCCCAGTTCTCGGACTCCCTGTACGCCTTCGAGCTGTTCAAGCACGGCACCGAGGGCTTCGCCTACCTGCTCAAGGACCGGGTCGGCGACCTCGACGAGCTGCTCGGCGCGATCCGGTCGGTGGCCTCGGGCGGCTCCGTGATCGATCCCAAGGTGGTGGAGGGGCTCCTGGCCCGCCGTGCCGTACGGGGAGATCATGAGGCGCTGACGCCACGCGAGCGGGACGTGCTGCGGGAGATGGCCCACGGCAGGTCCAACGGCGGCATCGCGAGGGCGCTGATGCTGTCGGTTTCGGCCGTCGAGAAGAACGTCAACTCGATCTTCCTCAAGCTGGGACTGGAGAACACCCCCGACACCCACCGCCGCGTCGCCGCCGTCCTGGCGTATCTCGGCGCGTCGTAGGAGTCGTAGGACGAGTCCCCCGCGAAAAGCGGACGGCCACCGCGAGAACGCGGTGGCCGTCGCCGGTCGTGCGAGTGAATCCCCTGGAATCCGAGGTGTCCGAGGAGTCCTAGTGGCCGACGGCGCGGAGGGCGTCGACGATGCCCCTGCCGTAGAAGCCGTTGTTGGACGCCGTTCCCTCACAGGTGTGCGTCGCGGTGACCGTGGCGCCGCTCGGCAGGTGCCGCGTGTAGGTGTAGGCGGGCGGGGTCGGGCAGGGCGTCTTGGTGGCCGTGCCCTTGAGGACGCCCTCCACGATGGACGGGTTCAGGGTCAGGCCGCCGTGCCGGAAGTCGCGATGGCCGTACCGGCTGACGATGAGCGCCGCGACGCCGGCCGCGCGCGGCGAGGCCATCGAGGTGCCCTGGAGGTACTGGTAGTACGCGCAGACGTCGCCCTCGCAGTCCTTCACGACATAGGGGACGGTCGGGTTGCCGTCGGCGTCGATCTCACCGTTGGCGACCGCCAGCGCCTTCGGGTAGGCCGACAGCGTCGCCTTGGTGATGTCGCGGGTGTTGTCCGGGGTGTCGTAGACGTCACCGCCGGGCGACGCCACGTCCACGTAGCCGTTGCCGTAGTCCGAGTAGTACGCCTTGCGGGTGCTGATGCCGGTCGAGGACACGTCGATCACGTGCTCGCCCTCGCTCGGCATGGAGACACAGCTCGTCGGGATCGTACGGCTGCGCGGCTGCCGGCCGGGCACCGACGCGAAGTCCGGGCTGGAGGCGTCGGTGATCGCCTTGGTGTAGTCGGTGGCGCCGTTGCCGGCCGCCGAGACCAGCGTGACCCCGTGCCGGTGGGCGTAGTCGAGCGCCCGCTGGACGGCCGTGATGATCGTCCGCTGCTCCAGCTGCTCGTCGGCGGTGTCGGCGGGGTTGTCCGCGCAGTTGAACAGCCACGGGTCGATGTAGTAGCTCATGTTGACCACGTCGACGCCGATGTCGCCGGCGTAGGTGAGCGCGTCGACGCTCGGCTGGAGGAAGAAGAAGCCGGAGTCCTGGCCGGCGCGCAGGTTCACCAGGGTGACCTTCGGCGCGACGCCCGCGATGCCGAGCTTGTTGATCGGGGAGGCGATCGAGGAGGCGACGTGCGTGCCGTGGCCGTCCTCGTCCACGTCGTTGGGGTCGGTGCAGGAGCCGTCGGGGTCGCTCTCGCACGGGCCGTCGACCACGGTGCCGTTGGCGTCCGCGGGCAGGTCCACGGTGAAGTTGCGGCTCAGGTTCTTGTTGAAGTTGGGCGCGATGTCAGGGTGGGAGCCGTCGATGCCGGTGTCGAGGACGCCGACGAGGACGCCCTTGTCGCCCGGCTCGTACTTGTGGGCCTGGTCCGCGTGGATCTGCTTCATGTCCCACTGGAGGTCGGCCAGGGGCTCGTCCTTGACGTCGCGCCGCCACTTGGCCGCGGAGGCGCCGTCGCGGCCCTCCCGCTCCACTGCCTTGCTCTGGACCGCCTTCTGGACGGCCGCGGCTGAGACGCGGGCCTCGGCGGGCACCTTGCCGATCGTGCGGTTGTGGGCAACGCCTTCGATGGCCGCGTTGTCCTTGATCGCGCCGATGAAGCCGGTGTTGGTGGTGCTGACGGTGGCGAGACCCACCTCGGTGTTGACCTTGATGATGCTGCCGCCCGCGGCCTCGATCGCCTTCTGGGCGTTCGCGGCGCCGGCGCCTTCCTTGTAGAGAACGACGTACTCGGTCTGAGCACCGGGCTCCGCGGTCGTTCCGACCGCCTGAGCTGGGGCCGCCAAGGTAGCCGCGACTATCGCGGCCGCCGTGGCGACGACTGTGACGCGCTTCACATCCACCTCCGTGTGGACTTCGAGGGCGCTGACCATGTTTCGAGATTTCGGGCGCTTGTCATAGCTCTGTGAAGATTTGCGACCAACGTGTGACATGACTGAGCTGTCAAGCGATCTCAGGCGGGCTTCCGAGATCGCTGTGCGGCCGCGGGGATCAATCACGTCACCGGACGGTTACGGCCCCGCATTGGCGGAGACTACTAGGACGTCCTAGTATTTTTCTCGGGATCTGAGATTTTTGGAGGGCCTCGTGGACCCGGAGCACACCACTGGCGAGATCGAGCCCGGCCGCAGCCGCTGGCAGGCACGATACGACGCCGCCTTCAAGCGCGCCCGCGAGTTCCGGACTCTTTCCGGCCTGGAGGTGGAACCCGTATACGGCCCGCCCTCTCCTGACCTCGCCGACGACCCGCGATTCGAGCGGATCGGCTGGCCCGGCGAGTTCCCCTTCACCCGCGGCCTCCACGCGACCGGCTACCGGGGGCGGCCCTGGACGATCCGGCAGTTCGCCGGCTTCGGCAACGCCCGGCAGACCAACGAGCGCTACAAGATGATCCTCGGCGCGGGCGGCGGCGGCCTGTCCGTGGCGTTCGACATGCCGACGCTCATGGGCCGCGACTCCGACGAGCCCCTCGCGCTCGGCGAGGTCGGCCACTGCGGCGTCGCCATCGACTCCGCCCTCGACATGGACCTGCTGTTCGACGGCATCCCGCTCGGGGACGTCACCACGTCGATGACCATCAGCGGCCCGGCCGTACCGATCTTCTGCATGTACGTGGTGGCGGCCGAGCGCCAGGGCGTGCCGGTCGGGAAGCTCAACGGGACGCTCCAGACCGACATCTTCAAGGAGTACATCGCGCAGAAGGAATGGCTGTTCGCCCCGGAGCCGCATCTGAGGCTGATCGGCGACCTCATGGAGTTCTGCGCCGCCGAGATCCCGGCGTACAAGCCGCTGTCGGTGTCGGGCTACCACATCCGCGAGGCCGGCTCCACAGCCGCGCAGGAGCTGGCCTTCACGCTGGCGGACGGGTTCGGCTACGTCGAGCTCGGCCTGTCCCGCGGCCTCGACGTGGACGTCTTCGCCCCTGGCCTGTCGTTCTTCTTCGACGCGCACATCGACTTCTTCGAGGAGATCGCCAAGTTCCGTGCCGCCCGGCGGATCTGGGCCCGCTGGATGCGTGACGTGTACGGCGCGCGGACCGAGAAGGCGCAGTGGCTGCGCTTCCACACCCAGACGGCGGGTGTCTCGCTGACCGCGCAGCAGCCGGACAACAACATCGTCCGCACGGCGATCGAGGCGCTCGCGGCCGTCCTCGGCGGCACGAACTCCCTCCACACCAACGCCCTGGACGAGGTGCTCGCCCTGCCGTCGCAGAAGGCGGCCGAGATCGCCCTCAGGACCCAGCAGGTGATCATGGAGGAGACCGAGGTCGTCAACGTCGTCGACCCGCTGGGTGGCTCCTGGTACGTCGAGGCTTTGACCGACCGCCTGGAGGCCGAAGCCGAGGCCATTTTCACGAAAATTCGGGAAATGGGGACCGGGGACATGACTTCCGGGATCCTGCGCGGCATCGAGGACGGCTGGTTCATGTCGGAGATCGCCGAGTCGGCCTTCGACTACCAGCGGAAGCTGGAGAAGGGCGACAAGCGGATCGTCGGGGTGAACTGCCACACCGCGACCGTCGAGGAGCCCCTGGAAATCCTCCGCATCAGCCACGAGGTCGAGCTGGAACAGCGCCGCGTGCTCGCGGAGCGCCGTGCCGTACGGGACCAGAAGGCCGTGGACGCCGCCCTCGCCGCTCTCGCGAGCGCGTCGCGGACCGAGACCAACATGATCCCGCCCATGCTCGACGCCGTCCGCGCCGAGGCCACGCTCGGCGAGATCTGCGACGTCCTCCGCACCGAATGGGGCACCTACACCGAACCCGCGCGTTTCTAACTGCATGATCACGCCGGAAAGGCGCGGGGTTGGCGTGGATTGGGTCCGGGGGTACGGCAGGATTGGGGGTATGGCAGCGGACTTCTCTCGACCTGGATCGCTCTACGGCGCCGTGGACCTCGGCGCGCGCAAGCAGGCTCTGGAGGCACAGGCGCGGCGCGAGACCGCCGGGCCCGCCGGAGCCGCCTCGGCCGTCATCGAGACGACCTCGGCCACCTTCAACGCCGACGTGGTCGAGCGCTCTCTGAACGTTCCCGTCATCGTCGAGGCGACGGTGCCGCGGGCCGAGCAGGTCCAGCAATTCAGCGGCACGATGGAGAAGCTGGCCGCAGAGGCCGGGGGAGCCTGGCTCCTCGCGAGGGTCGACGTCGAGGCGAACCCCGAGCTCGCCCAGGCCCTGCGGATGAGGGCCGTCCCGACCGTCTACCTGGCGTTCCAGGGCCAGCTGATGCCCCTGTTCGAAGGGCCGCTGCCGGAGGCTCAGCTCCGGCAGGCGCTGGCGCAGGTGTTCGAGCAGCTCGGCATCGAGCTCCTCGCCCCACCCGAGGGCGAGGGTCCGGCGGAGCCGCCCATTGACCCCGATCTTCTCGCCGCCGAGCAGGCCATCGAGAAGGGCGACCTCGACGCGGCCGCCGCGGCGTACGAGCGCCTGCTGGCGAGGAACCCGGGCGACGAGGACGCGAAGATCGGCCTCGCGGGCGTCGGCCTGGTCCGTCGCACGCAGCACCTGGACGAGGCCGGGGTCCTGCGCCGCGCGGCCGAGGATCCGGCTGACGTCGATCTGCAGATCCAGGCGGCCGACCTGCAGATGCTGAGCGGGGCCGTGGACGAGGCCTTCGAGCGGCTCGTCGGAGTCGTGAGGCGCACCAGCGGCGCGGACCGCGACAAGGCCAGAGTCCACCTGCTCGGGCTCTTCGACGCGCTGCCCTCCGACGACCCGTCGGTAACCAAGGGCCGGCGCAACCTCGCCAACGCGCTCTTCTGAGAACACCCCGGCCCGCTGCCGCGGGCGTTCATGGACATTGATGAACATGGCCACAGCGATCCCTCGGCAGTCCGGCTGTTTGCCGCACGATGAGGTCCGGTAGGGGCATAAAGGGAACGTGCAGGTCGTCACCATCTCCGCGACGTACGGCACGGGCGGCAGCGTCGTCGGGCCCGCGGTGGCCGACCGGCTGGGCGTGCCGTTCCTCGACCGTGCGATCCCGAGCACGGTCGCCCAGGAGCTCGGGGTCACGCTGGAAGAGGCGCTGGCCCATGACGACCGGGCTGACAGCGGGCTCGGGCGCCTGCTGGCCGGAATGATGCGGCTGCCGACCGTGACGCTGGGCGGCGTGGACCTCTATGTCCCGGCCGGGATGCCGCTGTCGCCGGACGAATTCTCCGCCCGGACCGAGCAGGTGATCCAGGAACTCGCGCGCTTCCATGGCGGCGTGATCCTCGGCAGGGCGGGGGCGATCGTGCTCGCCGACCATCCGGGGGCGCTGCACGTCCGCCTCGACGGCCCGCTGCGCCGGCGCATCCTGCAGACGGCCGCCTATTCCGGAGTGACCGAGCGTGAGGCCAAGAAGATCGTCTGCGACAACGACCGCGCGCGGAGCGCCTATGTGCGGCAGTTCTACCATGCCGACCCGGCTGACCCGGGGCTCTATCACATGGTCCTTGACAGCACGGTCATCCCGGTGTCCACGTGTGTGGAGCTGATCGTGGCGGCATCCGCCGTGCTGGGCTGAATCACCCGGCTCGGGATGGCACGATGGAGTACACCCCACGGAGCCGTTGAGCCGGGTGCGACCGTGAGACGAACGACGAACGACAAGTCGGGCGAACGCACAAGCAGCACTGGGCGAGCACGGCCGGAAAGACCGCAAAGGAGCGGATTCACGTGGCCACCGTGCCGAGCGTTTCGTACTCGATCACCGTTCGTCTTGAGGTGCCCGCGGGGGGCAAGGCCGTAAGCCTGCTCACCCACGCGGTGGAAAGCGCCGGCGGCGTGGTGACCGCCCTCGACGTGACCAACGCCGGCCACGAGAAGCTGCGCATCGACGTCACCTGCGCCGCCAAGGACACCGACCACGCTCAGGCGATCGTGGACAGCCTCGGCGCGATCGACGGCGTCGTCATCCATAAGGTGTCGGACCGGACCTTCCTCATGCACCTCGGCGGCAAGATCGAGATGCAGTCGAAGGTGCCGCTCCGCAACCGTGACGAGCTGTCCATGGCGTACACGCCGGGAGTGGCGCGGGTCAGCCTGGCCATCGCGCGCAACCCCGAGGACGCCCGCCGCCTCACGATCAAGCGCAACTCGGTCGCCGTGGTCACCGACGGCTCCGCCGTCCTCGGCCTGGGCAACATCGGCCCCGCCGCGGCGCTTCCGGTGATGGAGGGCAAGGCCGCCCTGTTCAAGCGGTTCGCCGGCATCGACGCGTGGCCGATCTGCCTCGACACGCAGGACGTGGACGAGATCGTCCGCACGGTCCAGGTGATCGCACCGGGCTTCGGCGGCATCAACCTGGAGGACATCTCCGCGCCGCGCTGCTTCGAGGTCGAGCGGCGGCTCCGCGAGCTGCTCGACATCCCGGTGTTCCACGACGACCAGCACGGCACCGCGATCTGCGTGCTCGCCGCGCTGACCAACGCGCTGAAGGTCGTCGGCAAGGAGATGTCCGGCGTTCGGATCGCGATGGCGGGGGCGGGCGCGGCGGGCACCGCCGTGCTTCGCCTGCTGCTCGCGGCCGGAGCGACGGACGTGATCGTCTGCGACTACCGCGGCGCGGTCCACCCCGGGCGCGACGACCTGGACGACTCGCTACGCTGGATCGCCGAGCACACGAACGGCGAGGCGTACGACGGCGACCTGCGTGGCGCGATCAAGGGGGCCGACGTCTTCATCGGCGTCTCCGCGCCCGGCATCCTCACGGGGGAGGACATCGCCGCGATGGCGGACGGTGCGGTGGTGTTCGCGCTGGCCAACCCCGAGCCCGAGGTCTCGCCCGACGACGCCCGCGAGCACGCGGCGGTGGTCGCCACCGGGCGGTCGGACTACCCGAACCAGATCAACAACGTGCTGGCGTTCCCCGGCGTCTTCCGCGGCCTGCTCGACGCCCAGGCCGACGGCGTCACCCAGGAGATGCTGCTCGCCGCCGCCCGGGCGCTCGCGGCCGTCGTGACCGACGAGGAGCTGGGCCCCAACTACATCATCCCCAGCGTCTTCCACCCTGACGTGGCCAACGCGGTCGCGGCAGCCGTACGGGAGTCGGCCGGAGGGAAGGCGCGCGGCTTCACGGAGGCGTGATCCCGGCTACGCTGCGTGGACGGGTTGCCCGCGCTGAGTAATATTACGGGTCGAATAGGGAGTGACGTGCACGATTGGGTGTTCCTCCCTCATGATGGGATGTATGGCGGAAGCGATCTACGTCGGCGGGTTGCTCGTGGCGACGCCAATCCTTGACGACCCCAACTTCCGGCGTAGCGTCGTCCTGGTCCTTGAGCACGATGAGGACGGCGGCACTCTCGGCGTGGTTCTCAACCGCCCGAGCGAGATCGCGGTCACGCAGGTGCTGCCCTCCTGGGATCCCCTGGTCACCGGGCCCTCCGTGCTCTTCGAGGGCGGCCCGGTGCAGACCGACAGCGCCCTTGCCCTGGCCGTGGTCCTGAGTGGCGAGGAGCCCCTGGGCTGGCGGCGGCTGCAGGGCAGGTCCGCCGTCTCCCGCCTGGGCACGGTGGACCTCGACGCGCCCCCCGAGATCCTCGCCGGGGAGATCTCCCAGATGCGGATCTTCGCGGGGTACGCCGGCTGGACGGCCGGTCAGCTGGAGAACGAGCTCCAGGAGGGCGCCTGGTACGTCGTGGACTCCGAGCCGGGGGACACCTTCCACTCCGATCCGGCCACGCTCTGGCGCACGGTCCTGCGCCGCCAGCACGGCGACCTCGCCCTCGTCGCCACCTTCCCCGACGACCCCCTCCTGAACTAGGTCGCGCATGATCACGGACATGGTTTTCTGCGTGATCACCAGCCATTCCGCGCGGGCGCGGGGTCAGCTCGCGTGCAGTTGGGGCACGGGCTGAGGAGGGCCGGCCGGCTGGTCCCAGCCTGGGCGGAAGGACTCGCCGGCGAGCGCGAGGACGTCTTCGAGGCGTTTGGCGACGAGGCCGGGGTCGCGCGGGCCGGGGCCGAAGCAGACCCTGCTCATGCCCGTGAAGACGGACACGACGAATTGCGGGCGCAGGTCATCGGGCTCGGTCCCCTGTCTACGGGCGACCTCGGCGACGAGTTTCCTCTCGTTCTCCATGAGGAGGCACATCTGCCCGGCGAGCAGGGCGGGAGTCGCCTCGATCACCTGCTGCGCCTTCGTAAAACGCGTTGCCTCCTCGGGATCCTTGTCTCGTAGGATGCCGAGCATGGACCGCATGGCCTGACTCAACGCCGCGTGTGGAGACTCGCTCTCCGGGCGGGCCGCCAACTCGGTCAGGAAGATCTCCTGCCCCTCCGCCGGCAGCGCGAGCGCGACCTCCTCCTTCGACGCGAAGTAGCGGAAGAACGTCCGTGGTGAGACGTCGACTTCGGCCGCGATCTGGTCGACCGTCGTGGCCTCGTAACCCTGCGTCAGGAAGAGGTCGAGAGCCGCGTCTATCAGGGCGTTCCGCGTCTGCTCCTTCTTGCGCTCACGCAGACCCATGGCCGTCACCTCCTCGAAATGTGGGATTCACAAGCTGCCAGATGTCACCGTATGTCGGATAAAAGGGTTTGTCATCTGTCATGAACTGTCATAAGTTACGACGCGTTGACTGAGGATTTGCTGTCTGAGGCTTTCAAGGGGGACCACCCATGGCGCAAGCCGTAGCCGTACAACCCGAGGCCCGCGCGGGCCGGGGCCAGGGGCATCCCTGGCTCACCCTGCTCGCCGTGTCGCTCGGCGTCATCATGGTGATGCTCGATGGCACGGTCGTCGCCATCGCCAACCCGGTCATCGGCGTCGAACTCCACGCGTCGCTGTCGGACCTCCAGTGGATCACCAGTGGTTACCTGCTCGCCCTGGCGGTCTTTCTCATCACCGCGGGCAAGCTCGGCGACCTCTTCGGCCACAAGAAGATCTTCCTCATCGGTGTGACCGGCTTCGCCCTGACCTCGCTGGCCATCGGCCTGACGTCGTCGGTTGGGGCACTGATCGCCTTCCGCGTGCTGCAGGGTCTGTTCGGCGCGCTGCTCCAGCCCGCCGCGCTGGCGCTGCTGCGGTCGGCCTTTCCCGGTGACAAGCTGAACATGGCGATGGGCGCGTGGGGCGGCATCATCGGCCTGTCCAGCGCGGCCGGGCCGATCATCGGCGGCCTCCTGGTCGAGAACGTGAGCTGGCAGTCGGTCTTCTTCATCAACGTGCCCGTCGGCGTGGCCGCGCTCGCGTTCGGCCTGTGGGCGCTGAAGGAGAGCAAGGCGCAGACCCTGTCGAGGGTCGACTGGCTGGGCGTCCTGCTGCTGTCGGGTGCGATGTTCTCGCTGGTGTGGGCCATCATCAAGGCGCCCGAGTGGGGCTGGGGCGACAAGGCGACCATCGGCTTCCTCGTCGCGGCGGTCGTCATCGGGGCCGTCTTCCTGTTCTGGCAGACGCGGGTCAGGGAGCCGCTGCTGCCGCTCAGCCTGTTCCGCAATCCCTCACTGTCCATCGGCACCGTGCTGATGATCCTCATGGCGTTCTCGATGTTCGGGGCGATGTTCTTCCTCACGTTCTTCTTCCAGGGCGTGCACGGGCTGACGCCGCTGGAGTCGGGCCTGCGAATGCTGCCCATGAGCGCGGGCATGATCGTCGCGTCACCGATCGCCGGTGTCCTCATCGGCAAGATCGGTCCGAAGATCACCATAGCGGGCGGAATGCTGATCACCGCGATCGCCATGTTCCTGATGTCGCGGCTCGGCGTCGACGCCGCCTTCGTCGACAGCGCGATCCCGTTCGTCCTGCTGGCCTTCGGTCTCTCGCCGGTCTTCGTCGGCGCGACCGAGATCATCGTCGGCAACGCGCCCGAGGACCTCAGTGGCGTCGCAGGTGGCGTGCAGAACTCCGCCATGCAGGTCGGCGGCGCGCTCGGCACGGCCATCCTCGGAGCGGTCGTGGCGGCCAAGGTGTCGAGCGTGCTTCCCGGCTACCTCGGGCCCGCGGCGGAGACCATCCCGCCCGCGCAGCTGGAGGGGCTCAAGACGCTCGCCTCGGTCGGCATGGCGCCTCCCGGTCTCACGGGCCAGACGGCCGCTCTGATCGGCAACGCCTCGCACCTGTCCTTCATGGACGGCCTGCACCTCGGCTTCGTGGTCAGCACGGCCGTCGCCGTGATCGCCGCGATCCTGGCCCTGTTCGTCAAGGCCGGCCGCAAGTCCGAGGGCGCCCCGATCCACGTCGGCTGACGTTTCCGGTCGTTTCCGGTCGTTTCCGGTCGTTTGCCGGTCGTTCGAGGTCGTACGGCTCCCGCTCCGCTTGTGGGGCGGGAGCCGTACCGCTGTCTGAGGGGGCGTGAACCGGCGCGCGTCCCGGGCGGTGAGGGTCGCTCAGTAGACTCCGTATTCGTGAGTAGCACGAAGATTCTTCCCGAGAGCGACGTCGCACCGAGGCTGTCGCACGGCGACGGCGACCACGAGCGCTTCTCGCACTACGCCGACAAGAACAAGATCACGGAGAGCTACGTGACCGGCGCGCCGGTCCGGGCCCTCTGCGGCAAGGTGTGGGTGCCCAGCCGGGACCCGAAGAAGTATCCGGTGTGCCCGGAGTGCAAGGAGATCTACGAGGGCCTGCCCAAGGGCGAACCCTCCGGCGACTGAGTGTCGATCCGGGGTGATCACCTCCGAGACGGCTAACGTCAGGCTTCTGACCAGCCGTATCGGGGGAGCGAATGGCCCGGTGTGCGATCACCGTCCTTCTGGCGTGCCTGTTCACGCTGGGGGGCGTCCCTGCCGGAGCCCGCGCCGGCACGCGGGCCGGGGTCACGGCCGGGCCCGAGTGCCCGGACGGCAGCCGGCTCTCCAGAGGGGTCCCGAGGGCTCGGCCCGGCTGGGCGCGCTCGGGCCGGCTTGCGGCGCGGCCCCCGTACGGGCTGACGCATGCCTTGGAGCCGCGCGAGCCCGGGCCGGACGAGATGGCCCGGATGGCCGCGGATCTGCGCCGGGGGCTCCGTGACACGAACGGCGTGCGGCGCGTCTCCGCCCCCGCCGTGGGGTTCACGGTTCCGCTGTGGGTGCACGTCATCAAGGACGGCGCTCTGGGCGCGCCCGACAGCGCCGTCGCGCGGCAGGTCGAGGCGCTCAACGCGGCCTACGCCGGGAAGTTCGGCGGGGCCGACACCGGCGTCCACTTCCAGCTCATGGGGATCACCCACACGGCCAACCGGGAATGGTTCCGCGACCCGCTGGGTGACGAGGCCGCCATGAAGACCAAGCTCCACGTGGGCGGCCCCGAGACGCTGAACCTCTACATCGCCCAGCTCAGCGAGCTCGTGCTCGGCTACGCGACCTACCCGTACTGGTACAGGGACGAGCCTGGCATGGACGGCGTGGTGATCGACTGGCGCAGCGTGCCGGGCGGCCCGCTCCGCAGCTTCGACAGGGGCTTCACGGCCGTCCACGAGATCGGCCACTGGCTCGGCCTCATGCACACCTTCGACAACGGCTGCGCCGCCCTGGGCGACTCCGTCGACGACACCCCCGCCGAGGCCTCTCCGACCACGGGCTGCCCGGCGAGCAAGGACACCTGTCCGGCGCCGGGCGACGACCCGATCCACAACTTCATGGATTACGCCCAGGACCGGTGCATGACCCAGTTCACCGCGGGACAGGCCGTACGGATGCGGCAGATGTGGGACGTCTACCGGCGGCCGCGGTCACCGCTCGTCTAGATCCGATTGCAATGTCCGGTGGTCCGTTGACTGGGCACCGCCTCTGTGAGTAACTCCACAGCAGCGCTCATGGGAGTCATGGGTCGCTTCGGTGCTTCTGCCGGTCCCGTCCCCCCATGCGCGCGCCCGGCTCGGCCGCTCCGGGAGGGCTCTTTGGACGATCAGTGGACGCGCCGGGTGTGGCCGCCCGCTGGGCAGGATTCCCCCGCCGGGCCCGGCCGGGAGGACCCGGGCAGATCCGGCGGCAGCTCCGGTCAGGACGTTTCCGGCAGGTCCGGGCGGGATCCCTTCGGCCGGTCCAGCCGCGACGTTCCGACCTGGGCCGGGCAGGACGCTTTCGGCGGGCCCAGGCAGGACGCTTTCGGCGGGGCTGGGCGGGACTTCGGCGGGGCCGGGCGGGACGCTTTCGGCGGGCCCGAGCAGGAGGACGCCACCGAGCCCGAGCAGGACCTTCCGCCCTCCGCCCGCTGGTACGGCGCGCCGGCCCCGCCTCCGCGCCAGATGCCGAGCTGGCTGCAGCGTCTCCTCGTCGGCGCGGCCGCTCTGGTGGCCGCCGGGGTGGTGATCGGCGCCGTCGTCCTGACGATCCTCAACCGCGCTGAGCACGTGCCCCCGACCGTGGTGACCGACCCGCTGGCGGGGGTCTCCTACTCGCTGCCCAAGGACTGGACCGAGGGAGTGGTCGCCCCCGTGACCGGCTTCACCTCCGTCGCGGCCGACGGCGACCTGGCGACGGTCATGGCGAGACCGGGCGACCGGGTGGACCCGCCCAACCTCCGCTCGGCCGTACTCGATCTCAGCGAGCTCTACACGCGGCTTCTGCTCCACGGTGACAAGGTCGACGTGGTCGACGACCGGGCCGTCACGGTCAACGGGCGGCCCGGCCACACGCGGGCGATCCGGGCCGAATACCGAGATGTCGTCAACCAGCCGGCCTTCATGAGGGTGACCTTGCTCACTCGCCCGGACGGCAAGAGCACGGTGCTGCTCGCCCTCGCGCACCCCGACGAGCCTCGTACACGTGCGGACATCGAGGCGGTGATGTCCGGCGCCAGGTGACCTCCACAACGCCTATATCACAGCCGATACCGGGTGACGCGAATCTCGGCGGGTCGGCACGTCTTGTCGGTCGGTCCGACTACCCTGAGGTCACTGTGAGGGAGCGAACCGATAGATACAGCATTGTCCCGACGAGCTCGGGGAGGCGTCGTTGAGCGTTTCGGCCGCGTCCCATCTCTCCCCTTCCTACCCCGATCGAGCCGCCTGGGGCACCGCGCCCAAGCTGCGCGCCTGGCAGCAGGAAGCCTTTGACCTCTACTTTCAGCGCGAACCGCGAGATTTCCTCACGGTCGCCACGCCGGGCGCGGGCAAGACCACCTACGCCCTGCGGATCGCCAGCGAGCTGCTGAGCCGGGGGATCGTGCGGGCCCTGACGATCGTCACGCCCACCGAGCACCTGAAGCGCCAGTGGGCCGACGCGGCGGCCAAGGTCGGCATCGGCATCGACCCCGAGTTCAAGAACAGCCAGGGCGCGACCTCGCGCGACTACATCGGCGTCGCCATCACCTACGCCCAGGTGGCGATGCACCCCGCGCTCCACCGCGCCCGCACGGAGGCCCGCAGGACGCTGGTCATCTTCGACGAGATCCACCACGCGGGCGACGCCAAGTCATGGGGCGACGGCGTGCGTGAGGCGTTCGAGCCCGCGACCCGGCGGCTGGGCCTGACCGGCACGCCGTTCCGGTCCGACGACAGCCCGATCCCGTTCGTGTCCTACGTGGAGGACGGCGAGGGCGCGCTGCGGAGCGCCTCCGACTACTCCTACGGGTACGGCCCCGCCCTCGCCGACGGCGTGGTCCGGCCCGTCATCTTCCTGGCGTACTCCGGCGAGATGAAGTGGCGGACGCGCGCGGGCGACGAGATCGCCGCCACGCTCGGCACGCCGCTGACCAAGGACCAGCTCTCCCAGGCGTGGCGGGCCGCGCTCGACCCCAAGGGCGACTGGATCCGCCAGGTCATCCACGCGGCGGATCGGCGGCTCACCGAGGTCAGGCGCGGCATGCCCGACGCGGGAGGCCTGGTCATCGCGTCCGACCACGAGTCGGCCCGCGCCTACGCCAAGCACATCCGGACCGTCACGGGCGAGGGCGCGGAGGTCGTGCTCTCCGACGACCCGGGCGCCTCCAAGAAGATCAAGGGCTTCTCCTCCTCCGAGGCCCGGTGGCTGGTCGCGGTGCGGATGGTGTCCGAGGGCGTCGACATTCCCCGGCTGGCCGTCGGCGTCTACGCCACCAGCATCTCCACCCCGCTGTTCTTCGCCCAGGCCGTCGGGCGCTTCGTCCGGGCCCGCAAGCGCGGGGAGACCGCCTCGGTGTTCGTGCCGTCGGTGCCGATCCTCATGGGTCTCGCGGCCGAGCTGGAGGCCGAGCGCGACCACGTGCTCGGCCGGCGGCGCGACGAGGACGGGCTCGACGACCTGCTGCTGGAGCAGGCACAGCAGGAGAAGAAGCAGCCTGACGCGGTGGGCGACGAGCTGCCCTTCCAGACGCTGGAAGCGTCCGCGACCTTCGACCGGGTGCTCTTCGACGGTGGCGAGTTCGGCACGGCCGCCGCCCCGGGATCGCCCGAGGAGGAAGACTTCCTCGGCCTTCCCGGCCTTCTGGAACCGGACCAGGTGGCCTCGCTGCTGCGCAAGCGTCAGGCCGACCAGCAGGCCGCCCGGCGGAAGGCCAAGCCCGCCGAGGAGGCGGCGCCCGCCTTGGCCCCCCACGAGCAGATGCACGAGCTGCGCAAGGAGCTCAACGGCCTCGTGGGCGCCTGGAACCACCGCACCGGGCAGCCGCACGGCGTCATCCACGCCGAGCTGCGCCGGGCGTGCGGCGGTCCCGCCATCGCACAGGCCTCCGCCGACCAGATCCGCGAGCGCATCGCCATGATCCGCAAGTGGGCCACCCAGCGTAAGTAACGCCCTCACTGCTCAGGGCTCCGGCCCCGCGGACCGGCCCCCGCGGACCGGCCCCCGCGCGTCGCGGAGTCGGCACGCGTACGGCCCCGGCTCGGCCTCGTCGCCGAGCCGGCGCGGTGCACCCGCCGCCCTCTCGCGGCCGGGTTTCATGGCGGGGCCGCCACCCCGGCCCAGCTCTGCCGTACCGGTCAGGCGCCGGAAGGGTGAGGCCTCTGCGGGATGCGGTGGCCGGTGCGGGCGTCGACAGCCACATAGTGGGCGCGTGGCCGGAGCGGCCGGTTGAGGTGGAGGTCGAGCGAGGCGAGCCCGTCGGCCACGCGGACGGGCAGCGTACGCGTCCCGTGGCGGTGGGCCTTGACCGTGCCTTCCCGTAGCCAGATCCGCAGCCGCCGTCCGCTGTGGTGTAGCGCCACCGTGGCCGTGCCGCACTCGTGGGTGGCGGCTGCCCAGTAGACGGTGACGTCGTCCAGGCCCGTGGCATGGCGCGACAGCCGTACGGCCTGCGGGGCGAGAGCACGGACGGCGCAGCGCGGAGACGCGCCATCCGAACGGCCGGCCTGCTCATCCGGCTGCGAGGACCCGGGATCAGCGGCACCACTACCTGTGGCGGGTCCGGCAGGACGGCCGGGGCCGAAGAGCTTCCCGTAGCCGCCATGATCGGCGTCGGCATGGCGGGCGAGGACGGAGGCCGGTGCGATGGGTCCGAGGGGCTCCTCGCCGAACCCGACGACCAGCGTGGCCGCCTGTAGTGCCGCCAGCGTCAGCGCCGCCGTGGTGCGCAGCATCCCGTGGTGCGCCCGGCCGAAGAGCAGCCAGACGCAGACCGGGGTCAGGACGAGCCAGGAGAGGCCGAGCAGGAACACGAACATCGGAGGCTGCCAATCACGAGGAGTTGTCGCTCTCCGTAATACACCTATGACACGCCGTAGTGTAGCCATTGAACACCCCATGACGCTCGCGTCGGCCTGCCGTGGCGATCACATGGACCGCGCGTCGGATCCCGCCCGAATGATCAGACCTTCCGCTGACCGCCGCGGGTGCGGCTCCTCAGGCGTGGACGACGGGGGTGCCGACGAGTTCGACTCCGGCTTGGGAGAGCTGGGCGAGGGCGGCGTCGGTCGTCTCCCGCGCGACGCCGGCCGTCAGGTCCAGCAGGACCCGTACGGCGAAGCCGTTCCGAGCGCCGTCGAGGGCGGTGGCCCGGACGCAGTGGTCGGTGGCGATCCCGACGACGTCGAGGGCCTCCACGCCACGCTCGTGGAGCCATTCGCTGAGGCCGGTCCCGCTCGCGGTGGACCCCTCGAAGCCGCTGTAGGCGGCCTGGTGGGCGCCCTTGCTGAAGATCTCCTCGACCTTGGCGGTGTCGAAGGCCGGGTGGAAATCGGCTCCCGGCGTGCCGACGACGCAGTGCGTGGGCCAGGTGTTCACGTAGTCCGGCTCGGCGGCGAAGTGCGCCCCCGGGTCGACGTGGTAGTCACGGGTCGCGACCACGTGGTCGTAGCCGTGCCGGGCGGCGTGCTCGCTGATCGCGGCGGCCACCTCGGCGCCGCCGCCGACGGGCAGGCTGCCGCCTTCGCAGAAGTCGTTCTGCACGTCCACGATGACGAACGCGGTTCTCATGGGGTCACCTCACGACGATCGCGGGAGACGGGCGTCGTCCTCATGCGCCGGTCTCCCGCGATCAATTGAAGATAGTAGGGACTGCGGGGTCTCCAGGGGAGAGGCTGTGGGCCATCGACGGCAATTCGGCCAGCGTCGCCCGATGCCGTTCGCGCGCGCTTTCCAGGGGCTCACGGCCGACGACCCGCCCGTCGCGGACGAGTTCGGCGAGTAAGGGCCGGTCAGCGGCGTCCGCGACCATTGCGCTCCGCTGGCCGGGCTCGCCGGTGACGACGACCTCGGCGGTCGCCGTGCCGCCGCTGGTCCGGCGGTAGGCCCACTTGCGGCCGCCCTTGCTCGGCTTGCCGACCGACCGCTTGGCGACCGGCTGCAGCCGTCCGGAGGCGTCCTCGCGGGCGACGAGCTTGTAGACCAGGTTGGCGGTCGGATGGCCGGAGCCGGTGACGAGCGCGGTGCCCACGCCGTACCCGTCGACCGGGGCGGCGGCGAGCGCGGCGATGGCGAACTCGTCCAGGTCGCCGGTGACGATGATCCGGGTGCCGCTCGCGCCGTACGCGTCGAGCGCCCGCCGCACCTCCAGCGCCGCCACCCCCAGGTCGCCCGAGTCGATCCGGACCGCCCCCAGGTCGGGCCCCGCCAGCTCCACCGCCGTCCGTACGGCTTTCGCCACGTCATAGGTGTCCACGAGCAGGGTCGTGCCCACCCCGAGGGATTCCAGCTGTGCCCGGAAGGCGTCCTCCTCGGAGTCGTGGAGCAGGATGAACGCGTGGGCGGCGGTGCCCGCGGTCGGCACGCCGTACCGGTAACCGGCCATGAGGTTGGAGGTCGAGGAGAAACCGCACAGGTAGGCCGACCTGGCCGCGGCGACGGCGGCCAGCTCGTGGGTGCGGCGCGAGCCCATCTCGATCAGCGGCCGGCCGCCCGCGGCATGGGCCATCCGGGAGGCGGCGGAGGCGATGGCGCAGTCGTGGTTGAGGATCGACAGCACCACGGTCTCCAACAGCACGGCCTCGGCGAACGTGCCCTCCACCACCATGATCGGGGAGCCGGGGAAGTAGGCCTCGCCTTCGCGATAGCCGTACGCATTTCCGGAGAACCGGTAATCGGCGAGAAACGCCAAGGTCGGCTCGTCGACCACGCGGGCGGCGCGGAGGAACTCGATGTCGGCGGGCTCGAAGCGGAAGTCCTCCAGCGCGTCGAGGACTCTGGCGGTCCCCGAGACCACGCCATACCGCCGCCCTCCGGGCAGCCGCCGGGCGAAGACCTCGAAGACGGCCCGCCGATGCGCCGCCCCGCTCGCCAGGGCTGCCTGGAGCATCGTCAGCTCATAATGATCAGTGAGCAGGGCGGATCCCATGGTCGTTCGCACGAGGTGAAGACTACGACCGTCGTGGTGCAGGATGGTGATGTGGGTAGCACCGCTCCAGCCGAGGTCGAGCGTCCGTCGTCGGACGTCCGGCCCGATCTGCCATGGCTGACGATCGTCTGGAACGACCCGGTCAACCTCATGTCTTACGTCACCTACGTCTTCCAGACGGTGTTCGGCTATCCGCGCGGGAAGGCGGAGAAGCTGATGATGGACGTGCACCACAAGGGCAAGGCCGTGGTCGCGAGCGGCACCCGCGAGGAGATGGAGCGTGACGTCCAGATCCTCCACTCGTACGGCCTGTGGGCCACCGTCCAGCAGGACTCCTGACCGGGGAGCAGGGCTATCTGAATGAGCACGGGTTTCAGGTCGACGCGTAAGGGCGTCTCCGTCCATCTCGACGCGGGAGAGGTCTCCATCCTGCGGTCGCTGGTGTCACAGATCCTCGGCCTCGTGGAGCCGGGGGCCACGGGCGACGACCCGCTGGAGCGCGCCCTCGGCATCGGGTCCCCGGAGCCCCCGTCGGATCCCGTGCTGGCCCGGCTGTTCCCGCCGGCGTACGGGGACGACGACAAGGCGGCGGGGGAGTTCCGCCGCTACACCGAGGCGACGCTGCGCGACGCCAAGCGGGCGGACGCCACGACGCTGCTGGAGACCGCCGAGCCGGGGAAGCTGGAGCTGTCGCCCGAGCAGGGCCAGGCGTGGCTGCGGGCCATCAACGACGTGCGGCTCGCGCTCGGCGTGCGGCTGGACGTGACCGAGGAGATCCACGAGGAGATCGCCTCGATGCCGGAGGACGACCCGCGCTACCCGGCCCTCGTGACCTACGACTGGCTGACCTATCTCCAGGACACCCTCGTCCGCGCGCTTTGGTAGTTTTCACGCATGCTGACGATCGCACGCGAGCTGGTGGACAAGATCGTGGCCCATGCCCGCGCGGACCATCCCGACGAGGCATGCGGCGTGGTGGCGGGGCCGGCCGGATCCGACCGCCCGGAGCGGTTCATCCAGATGGAGAACGCCGAGCGTTCCCCGACGTTCTACCGGTTCGACTCGCGCGAGCAGCTCAAGGTGTGGCGTGAGATGGACGACCGGGACGAGGTGCCCGTGGTGATCTACCACTCGCACACCGCCACCGAGGCGTACCCGTCGCGCACGGACATCACCTACGCCTCGGAGCCGGACACCCATTACGTGCTGGTCTCCACGGCCACCGACGAGCCCGAGTTCCGCTCGTACCGGATCCTCGGCGGCGTCGTCACCGAGGAGGAAGTCAAGATCGTCGAGGCGAACGGCTAAACTGGCGGTATGCCTTACGACGACGCTCGCCCGGTGTCGTTTCCGGCTGTCCTCTCACGCCGGGTCAACCCCGGATCTCCCGTGCAGAAGTTCCTCTTCGCGCATACTCCATCTGTCGTCGTCTACGACTGTCGTTGATAGTCCCCTTTCTGGAATCCGTTCTGGAATCCCCGCCTGCCTGACCATGTTCCAATCAGGTGGGTGCTCATCATCATGACGACCACTGATCAAGGAGATTGAGCCGCGATGGCCATCGAGGTCCGCATTCCGACCATCCTCCGCAGCTACACAGACGGCGCCAAGGCCGTCGACGCCAAGGGCTCCACGCTCGAAGAGCTCATCGGCGACCTCGACGCGCGCCACCCGGGGCTGAAGGGCCGCCTGGTGGACGACGCCGGGCTGCGCCGCTTCGTCAACGTCTACCTCAACGACGAGGACGTCCGGTTCCTCGGCGGCCTGGGCACGCCCGTGGCCGACGGCGACACCGTGACCGTGCTGCCCGCCGTGGCGGGCGGAGCCCGTTAGATGCGTTTCGACTCGTTGATCGACTCGGTCGGCCGGACTCCTCTGGTGGGCCTTCCCCGGCTGTCGCCGTCCGACGAGGTGCGGATCTGGGCGAAGCTGGAGGACCGGAACCCGACCGGGTCGGTCAAGGACCGGCCCGCGCTGTGGATGATCGAGCAGGCGGAGAAGGACGGCCTGCTCACACCCGGCTGCACGATCCTTGAGCCGACGTCGGGCAACACCGGCATCTCGCTGGCCATGTCGGCCCGGCTCAAGGGATATCGGCTGATCTGCGTCATGCCGGAGAACACCTCCGAGGAGCGCCGCCAGCTCCTCCGGATGTACGGCGCGGAGATCATCTCCTCACCGGCCGCCGGTGGGTCCAACGAGGCGGTCCGGGTGGCCAAGGGCCTGGCGGAGGAGCACCCCGAATGGGTGATGCTCTACCAGTACGGCAACCCGGCCAACTGGCGGTCGCACTACGAGTCCACCGGGCCGGAGATCCTCGAGGACCTGCCGACGGTGACCCACTTCGTGGCCGGCCTCGGCACGACCGGCACGCTCATGGGCGTCGGGCGCTACCTCCGCGAGCGGGTGCCCGGCGTGCAGATCGTCGCCGCCGAGCCCCGGTACGGCGAGCTCGTGTACGGCCTGCGCAACGTGGACGAGGGCTTCATCCCGGAGCTGTACGACGAGTCTGTGCTGACCACGCGGTTCTCGGTGACCTCGGCCGACGCCCTGCGGAGGACGCGCGAGCTGCTGGCGACCGAGGGCATCTTCGCGGGCATCTCGACGGGTTGCGCCCTGCACGCCGCCCTCGGCATCGCCCGCAAGGCCGTACAGGCGGGGGAGCGGGCCGACATCGCGTTCATCGTGGCGGACGGCGGCTGGAAGTACCTGTCCACCGGCGCCTACGAGGGCACCCTGGAAGAAGCCGAAGACCGCCTCGACGGCCAACTCTGGGCCTGACCCCCACCTCAGGGGGGTGATCATGCATGGGTTCCCGTGAACCCGCTTTGAGCTGGGCGAACGACGTTGATGACCATGCACTCAGCTCGAGTGCATGGTCACCAACGTTATTTCGCCAGGTCAGAACTGCGATCCAGGAATGTGTGCATGATCACGACCTGGGTTGTGGCAGTTGGACGGCCTTCCCGGGAATCTATGCATGATCACTCCCCATCGGTGGGGGGCTAGTTGAACAGGACGCGGAGGGTGAAGGTCGCCTCGGTGCCGCTGTACTTGCCGCTCAGGCCGACCGCGCGCAGCGCCTCGGCGTTGGCCTTCTCATCGCCCTGGAGGTTCGCCGCGTACAACGGCTCGAGCTTGTCGAGGTCCACGAACAGGGCGTAGGTCGCCGCGTCGGCGTCCGGGACGGCCCGCTTGAACGTCTCGCTGTCGCCCAGCGTGCCGCCCTTGGCCAGCTTGTCCGCGTACCCCTGCGCGCTCGCCACCACCAGCCGGCCATCGCCCGGGGCCTTCGCGAGCTGCAGCGGCGTTCCCGAGTCCGCGAGGAACTTCTCGACCTTGCCGAGCACCTCCTGCGCCTTGCCGGGATCCGTCGCGAGGACCGCGCCGACGTTGGGCTGGTCGCCGTTGAGGCCCTGCTGGTCGACCGCGACCGTGAGGCTTTTGCCGAGCAAGGTCACCAGGTCGTCCGGGAGCGCCAGGCCGTAGTTCTGCTGCGCCTGGTCGAGGAACTGGGTGAACGACTGCCCGTCGGAGGTCGACTCGGCGGCCTTCCGGATCTGGGGCCACTGCTTCTCCAGAACGTCGCCCAGGCCGGAGACCGACAGGGCGCCCACGGTCGAGTCGGGCAGCTCACCGATCTTGACGGGCTCCGGCTCGGTGGCGCCGGTGGCGCTCCCGCCACGGGTGATGCCGGTCAGCTCGGCGTAGTCGCCGTCGAACCGGAGAGCGCCGGCGAAGCGCGTGTTCTTGATCGGCTCCAGGATCGCGGCGTCGGCGCTCTGGTCCGCCCCGCTCGCCTTGGCGATCTGGCCCAGGTCGGCCCAGAAGGACAGCACGCCCGGCTCGCCGAGAGCCGACAGATCGTCGCTGAAGTCGGCGTTCTGCGTCAGCGGCGCGGCCTTGCCGTACGCGTCGGCCTCGACCTGCGTCTGCGCCAGGATCGCGTAGCCGTCGCGGAACGTGAGGCCGGGCTGCTTCCCGGTGGCCAGCTTGGCGATGCCCGTCCGCGCCGCCGCCTCATCCTTGACCTGTACGGCTACCGCGATGCCCGGGTCCGCTCCGGCCTTGGCGGGAGCGAGGACGGCCACGCCGATGCGGTCGCCGAGCCAGGGCTCGACGTCCTTGGCGTAGTCGACCTTCCCGAGGTCGGGGGCGTCCTTGCGCAGCGCCTCGAACACGGCCTTGCGCGGGTCGTCGCCGGTGAAGGAGTCCTTGGTGACGGAGAACTTCCGCGCGATGTTGAACAGGGCCACCTTCTGGTTGGCCGCGGGGTCGAGGTCGAGCCGCACGTACGCGATGGCGTTGCCGGGCAGGACCTCCTGCGGCTGGGTGCCGCCGCCGCTCAGCTTGGCGACCGCCCACACGCCGCCACCGCCGACCACGCCCACGAGGACGGCGGCGACGAGGGCGGCGATCCACCCCCGGCCGCGCTTCGGCGGCGCCGCGGGCGCGCCCGGGTTGCCGTGGGCGGCACCCGCGTAGTCGCCCGCGTTTCCGTACGCGCCCGCGTTTCCGTATGCGCCCGGGTTTCCGTATGCGTCAGCGGGCGGTGCCATGCCGTAGCCGAGCTCCTCCGGCTCGTGCCACTGCGGGAGCTGCTGGGTCCGCGGGTTGTCGTGTCCGGCGGGCTGGGCGGGGTGGACGGGCTGCGGCGTCCGGTACGCGATGGTCCGATCCGGATCCTGGTCGGGAGGGAATGGGTATCCGGGGGGAGTGTCGGCAGGCATGGCTCGCTCACAGTCTGATCATCAAGGACATCCCGCAGACTATGCCGCGAAGCTAGCGAATCGCTTGCAATGGACTTGATTGGCCCGAGCCGGACAGCCGACCGCCGCCGCCCTGCCGCCCCGCCGCACCCCCACACCCCCGCGGCGACGGCCGGACGGCATCGCTAAAGTACTCACCAGAACAACATTCGGGAGTCTTCCCGGCTGGACGGCGAGGAGAGCGGTGACCAAGTTCGACGAGGCGACGCAGGCGATCAGGGTCGACGACACCACGTATGACGTGTGTCTCGACGATGGATATTCGATGAGCGGCCCGCTGAACGGCGGTTATCTGCTGGCGACCGTCCTGCGGGCGGCGGTGGACGCCTCGCCGCACGCGCATCCGGTCTCGACGAGCGCCCAGTTCCTCCGCGCGCCCGTGCCGGGGCCGGCGAACGTGCGAATCGAGCAGCTCAAAACGGGCCGGACGGCGACGATGATCCGGGCGACGCTCGTCCAGGACGGCCGGCCGTACATCGAAACGCTGGTGACCACGGCCACGCTCGACGTGGCGGCCGTCCCCGACTGGTCCAGCGGGCCGTCCACGCCGATGCCGGATCCCGCCGGCTGCGTAAAGCTGCCCGAGCCCAAGCCCGAGTCGCGGATGAACTTCAGCGCCCAGATGGAGCTGCTGTTCGACCCGCCGACGATCGGATGGCTGTACGGCGACCCGACCGGGCGGCCGGAGTCGCGGGCGTACTTCAGGATGGCCGAGCCGCAGGATCCCGACCCCTACGTGCTCGCGTTCGCCGTGGACGCGCTGCCGCCTGTGGTGTTCTCGGCGGGCGCCAGAGGGTGGGCTCCCACGGTCGAGCTGACGTGGCATCTGCGCGCGCTGCCGGCGCCGGGCTGGCTGACCGTCCTCGGGAGTGGGCGGCTGATCAGCGACGGCTGGTTCGACGAGGACGTCGAAGTGTGGGACTCCGCGGGCCGTCTGGTGGCCCAATCGCGGCAGATCGCCCGGGTGGGCCGTGGTTAGCAAGCTTTCGCCTGAAACAGGGCTAAGGGTGAGTCTGATGTGAGGATTCTTACCGTGAGCGGCCGCGCGGGCTCCCCTAACCTTGGGAACCGTGACCTTGGAAAGCGTGCCGGACAACAGCAGGGCGATCGGAATCTTCGACAGCGGCGTGGGCGGCCTGACCGTCGCCCGGGCCATCATCGACCAACTTCCCCACGAATCGATCTTCTACGTGGCCGACACGGCGCGTCAGCCGTACGGGCCGAAGGGCATCGCCCAGGTTCGCAGGTACGCGCTGGAGGTGATGGACCACCTCGTCGAGCACGACGTAAAGATGCTGGTGATCGCCTGTAACAGTGCCAGCGCGGCGGTGCTCAGGGACGCCCGGGAGCGGTACGCCGTCCCGGTCGTCGAGGTCATCCAGCCCGCCACCCGGCGGGCCGTACGGGCCACGAGGAACGGGCGGGTCGGCGTGATCGGCACGCGGGCCACGATCGAGTCGATGGCCTACCACGACGCCTTCGCCGCGGCCCCCGACGTGGAGCTGGTGGGCGTCGCGGCCCCCCTGCTCGTCGACTTCGTCGAGCGGGGCGAGACGATGAGCGAAGAGCTCATCGAGGTCATTCGCGGCTATCTCAAGCCCGTCCAGGACGCCGGCTGCGACACCCTCATCCTGGGCTGCACGCACTATCCGCTGCTCGCGGGGGCGCTGTCCTACGTCGCGGGGGACGAGGTCACGCTGGTGTCCAGCGCCGACGAGACCGCCAAGGACGTCTATCGCATCCTCCACGACCGGGGGCTGTCGGGCGGGGCCGGAACGCCGCTCCACCGCTTCCGCGCCACCGGGGACACGGCTCTGTTCGCGCAGTTGGGGCAGAGGTTCCTCGGGCCGGAGATCCAGGCGGTCGAGCTCGCGGCAGTCGGTGAGGAATCCGGCATTGGGAGGTCGGTATGAAGTTGACGATCGTCGGGTGCTCGGGCAGCTTTCCCGGCCCGGACAGCCCCTCGTCCTGCTACCTGCTGGAAGCGGAGGGTTTCCGGCTGCTGCTTGACTTCGGCAACGGGTCGCTGGGGGCACTCCAGCGGCATGCCGGACTGTACGACGTGGACGCGATCTGCCTGTCCCACCTGCACGCCGACCACTGCCTCGACATCTGCGCCTACCACGTGGTGCGCACGTACACGCCCGTGGGTCCGCTGCCGAAGGTGCCCGTCCACGCGCCCAGCGGCGCCTCCCGCAGGCTCAACGCGGCGTACGGCATGCCCGATGAGCCGGTCCTGGAGAAGTCCTTCGACTTCGTGACGCTGTCGCCCGGCATGCGGGAGATCGGCCCCTTTCAGGTGACCGCCGCGCTGATGAACCACCCCATCGAGACGTACGGCTTCCGCGTCTCCCACGGCGGCCGCTCCGTGGCCTATTCGGCGGACACGGGCGAGTCGGCCGAGCTGGTCAAGCTGGCCCACGACGCCGACGTGCTGCTGTGCGAGGCAGCCCACATCGACGAACCGGGCCTTCCCGCCAATCTCCACCTGAACGGCCGGCAGGCCGCCGAATACGCGAGCCAGGCGAGGGCCGGAACCCTGGTTCTCACCCATCTCGTCCCGTGGTACGACCAGGCGCGAATTCTCGAGGACGCGTCGCGCGGCGACTTCGGCGGCCCAATCGAACTGGCCAGGAGCGGCGCGGTCTACGACCTCGGCTGAACGGCTGAACGCCTGGACGGCTGGCTGAACGTTGCGGGTGGACGCCTGGGCGAGCAGGTGAACGCCCGTCCAGCTCCGTCGCCCGGTCCCGAGCGGCCTGCTCGGTGCGGGCGATGATCGCAGCGGGCTGACTAGAATGAGGCCCGCGTTCGCCCTTGAGGGTGAGCTCGCACAAAGGCAGCGGAAGGAGGAAGGGGAAGTGTGCTTGGGAGAGTGCAGACCCCCTGACTGAGTATGGCTCGTGCAGACGGACGTCGACCCGATCAGCTTCGCCCCGTGACCATCACGCGGAACTGGCTCGCCCATGCCGAGGGCTCCGTGCTCGTGGAGTTCGGCGGCACGAAGGTGCTGTGCGCCGCGACAGTGGAAAGCGGCGTGCCGCGCTGGCGCAAGGGCAGCGGACTGGGGTGGGTGACGGCCGAGTACGCCATGCTGCCCCGCTCCACCAACACGCGCAGTGACCGGGAGTCGGTCCGCGGCAAGATCGGCGGCCGCACCCACGAGATCTCGCGGCTGATCGGCCGGTCCCTGCGGGCGTGCGTGGACTACAAGGCTCTCGGTGAGAACTCGATCCTCCTCGACTGCGACGTGCTCCAGGCCGACGGCGGCACCCGCACGGCCGCCATCACCGGCGCGTACGTGGCTCTCGCGGACGCCGTGGCCTGGATGCGGCAGCGGAAGATGTGCCCCGGCGACCCGCTGACGGACTCCGTCGCCGCCGTCTCCGTCGGAGTCGTCGGCTCCGAGTCGCTGCTCGACCTCTGCTACACCGAGGACGTCAAGGCCGAGACCGACATGAATGTGGTCATGACCGGCGCAGGTGACTTCGTCGAGGTGCAGGGGACTGCCGAGGGCGCGCCCTTCGACCGGGCCACGCTGAACGGTCTGCTCGACCTCGCCGCCGCCGGCTGCGCCGAGCTCACCCGCCTGCAGGCCGAGGCGCTCGCCTGACGCGCCGGACCTCGGACGGGCATGGACAGGGGCACGGATAGGGGTATGGAAAGGGAGGAGACGGCATGAACAAGCTGGTCCTGGCCACGCGGAACGCCGGAAAGATCGTGGAGCTCCGCAGGATCCTGGCCGAGACCGGTGTGCCGGTCGAGCTGGTCGGCCTGGACGCCTTCCCGCATATCGGCGACGTCGCCGAGACCGGCCTCACGTTCGCCGAGAACGCCCTGCTCAAGGCGCACGCCGTCGCGTCCGAGAGCGGCCTCCCCGCCATCGCCGACGACTCCGGGCTCTGCGTCGACGCCCTGAACGGCATGCCGGGGATCTTCTCCGCGCGCTGGTCCGGAGCGCACGGCGACGACAAGGCGAACCTCGACCTGCTGCTCGCCCAGGTGTCGGACGTGCCGGAGGGGCGCCGCCAGGCCCACTTCGCCTGTACGGCCGCGCTCGCGCTGCCCTCGGGGGAGGAGCACATCGTGGAGGGGGCCATGCACGGATTCCTCATCCGCGAGGCCAGGGGCACCAACGGCTTCGGCTACGACCCGATCTTCGTGCCGGACGGCGAGAGCCGTACGACGGCGGAGATGCCGGCCGCGGAGAAGGACGCCATCAGCCACCGTGGCCGGGCCTTCCGCGCCCTCGCCCCGGTCATCGCCCAGGTTCTCGCCTAGATCATGTCCCGCGGATCCGTGTAATCCCGCCGTAAGACCTTCCCCTCCCCGCCGGGCGTAGCGTTCGCACTGTGAACGTGAACGAAAGCGGCGTCCGCCTTCCCGGGTGGGCGGCCGCCACGATCGGCGTGGCCTCGGGCGCGGTGGCGCTCGGAGTCGCCGAGTTGGCTGCCGGTCTCATCAACCCCAGCGCCGCGCCGGTGATCGCGGTCGGCGGCGCCGTGGTCGACCGCACCCCGGCGGGGATCAAGGAATGGGCCATCAGGACCTTCGGGTCCAACGACAAGCCGGTGCTGATCAGCGGCATCGTCATCGTGGTCGCCCTCATCGCCGCCGGCATCGGACTTCTGGCGCGGAGAAGGATCGGGTACGGCAAGGCCGGGCTGGCCCTCTTCGGCCTTGTCGGAGCGGTCGCCGCGGTCAGCCGGCCGGATTCCGGGGGCCTCGACTTCCTCCCTTCGGTCCTCGGGGCGGCCGCCGGGGTCTGGGCACTGTCGTGGCTGTTCCGCCGGACGGAACTGCCCGAATGGGAGATCGCCCACCGCGAGCGCAGCCAGCCGCGTTATCTGGGTGATCGGCCTGAGCAGCGTGTACGGCATGAGCCGCGCGCAGCGCACGAGCCCGAGCCCCATGAGCTACGCGAACCGCATGAGCCCGAGCCTCAAGAGACCGAGCCCCATGAGCCGGAAGACGACGTCTACGCGTTCGACCGGCGGCGGCTGCTGACGGGTGTCGCCGTGGGGGTGGGCGTCGCCGGGGTGACCGGGCTCGGCGGCCGGCTGCTCGCCGGCTTCAACGACGCGGACGTGGCCCGCAGAAGCGTCGCCAGGGCGCTGCCTCGCCCGGCCGTTCCCGCGAAGGCGCTGCCGCCGGGCGCTGACCTGCGCATCAAGGGCCTGTCGTCGTTCGTCACGCCTAACCCGGAGTTCTATCGCGTGGACACGGCTCTGGTCGTGCCGTCGGTCGATCCCAAGAGCTGGACGCTGAAGATCCACGGACTGGTGGACAGACCCGTCGAGCTGACCTTCGCCGACCTCCTCAAACGCCCTCTCACCGAGGCGGACGTGACGCTGACCTGCGTGTCGAACGAGGTCGGCGGGCCGTACATCGGCAACGCGCGCTGGCTCGGCGCACGCCTGGCCGACGTGCTGCGCGACGCCGGGATCAAGCGGGACGCCGACATGCTGCTCAGCGTCTCGCAGGACGGCTGGACCTGCGGCACGCCGGTGGACGTCGTCATGGACGGCCGGGACGCACTGCTCGCGATCGCGATGAACGGCGAAGTGCTCCCCACCGCCCACGGCTTCCCAGTGCGCCAGGTCGTGCCGGGATTGTACGGATACGTGTCGGCCACGAAGTGGGTCACCGAGATCAAGGTCACCCGCTTCGACCAGGACGAGGCGTACTGGACACCGCGCGGCTGGGCTCCGAAGGGTCCGATCAAGACCCAGTCCAGGATCGACGTGCCGAGGAGCGGAGACGACGTCCCGGCGGGCCGTACGACGATCGCGGGCGTCGCCTGGGCGCAGCACCGCGGCGTCGACGCGGTCGAGGTGCAGGTGGACGGCGGCGAGTGGCGGCAGGCCACGCTCGCCCAGGTCCCCGGCCCCGACACGTGGCGGCAGTGGTCGATCGACTGGGACCTCGCCCGCGGACGGCACACCATCTCCGTGCGGGCGACCGACGCCACCGGCCACACCCAGACGCCCGAGCAGATGCCGCCCGCTCCGGACGGTGCCACGGGTTATCACTCCATCGTCGTCCAGGTCGGCTGACCAGCTAGAGCGCCGGTCAAGTAGGGGGAAGAGTCCACGTCCCCGAGCTTCCCGGGAAACCCTGCATGATCACGGCGACGGGTTATCTGACCTCTCTAGGACATTCCCGGTCGAAGGCCCTGGCGGTGGGTCGGGACTTCGGAAAATCCAGCGTGCCGTGCTTGGGGCGCCCCTACCATCGGCAGCCTGATGTGCGTGTCAGGGAGGGGGCCGCAGCACGTGACTCAGGAGATGGCTCGCCGGCATTCTCGATGGAGGTTGCCGGCCGGTGTGTACAACCCCGTCGTCAGCGCCGACGGACGCCGATGGCGTGACTACGAGCTGGCCGCGGAGGCCCCGGCACCCGTGGCCGAGGACCGCTGCCAGGAGACCCGCGCCACCGACCCGCCGAGCGTCACCGGGGCGTTGAACGGGCCGGCCGGCGGCGCGGCGAATGGGTCGGCCAACGGCTCGCTCAACGGCTCGCTCAACGGCTCGCTGAACGGCGTGGCGAACGGGTTGGCCAAAGGAAAGCTCAACGGGGCCGTCAATGGGGCGGCCAAAGGTCCGGTGGCCGGGGCGTCCGGCGCGGTGGCGGACAAGACCCCCACTGGGGCGGTCGCCGGTGCCGCCAAGACGAGTCCGAACGACGGCGAAGGCGACGCTGAGCCGGACGCCGAGGAGGACGGCGAAAAGGACTGGTTCAGCAGCTCTCGCCGGCCGCCCAGGCTTGAGGAGACCAGACCGTACGGCAGGCCGGGAGGGCTGGCGCGGCCGGGGCCCGAGGCTGAGGAGGGCCCGGCCCAGGAGGGCCTCGCCCAGGCGGTGAACGGGCGTTTCCCCGATCCGAGAGGCACGTGGATCCGCCTGATCAACGCGGAGGGACCGACGGAGGACCCGTTCAGGTCCACCAACGCGGTCGACTGCGCGCTGGCGGTCATGTCGACCTGGCACGGCGAGCCGGTCGTGGCCGCGCGCAGGCAGCCCGAGTACGACGCGGGAGGCAAGCCGCTGCTGACCGGCGAGACCGGAGGAGTGGCGAGGGCCGAGCAGTGGCTGGGGCATCGGTTCGAATACGTGGGTCACGGCCGCCGCGCCTACGTCGCCATCGCGCAGCGCCTCATCTTCGGGGGACACGGAGCGGCGGGCATGCTCATCACCCGATGGCCCGGGGGAGGCAGCCACGCGTGGAACGCCGTCAACTGCCGGGGCGAGGTGCTCTGGATCGACGCCCAGAGGGGGCACATGGCGGTGGAGCCGCCGTACGAGGACGTCACCGGGGTGTTCTGCGTGGTCATCGACCGGGAAGGGCAGCGCCTCTGATGGTCTCGCCCGACGAGGCGCGGGAGTTGGCGGAGCGATATTTCCGGGATCGCTCCGCCAAGGTGGAAATGCTCGCGGTCGAGGGCGGCTACGTGGCCTGGGTGGCCGACGATGAGCCCGAGGACCCGAGCATTCCACCGGAGACGGTCGGTGGCGGTTGCGTCGTCATCGACGGCACGACCGGCGACATCGCGGTCCGGCCCCTGCTCGGCTCCCATCACGTGGCCGAACAGTGGCCCTCGTCTGCGTGATCATGCTTAGGCGCTCGCGAGCGAGTCCACGATGGACGCCCTTGCGGCTCGCCGGGCCGGTAGGACCGCCGCGAGCACTCCGGCCAGGCCGGAAGCGGCGATGAACAGCAGGACCTGCGTGACCGGGAGCCGGAAGAGGACGGTCTCCGTGAGAGTCTTCGTGGCGGCCCAGCCGTACACGCCGCCGAGCACGACCCCGACGAGGGCGCCCACGACGCCGAGGACCAGCGCCTCGACCGACAGCATGCCGCGCAACTGCGGCTTGGTGAGCCCGAGGGCGCGCAGCAGCGCGGACTCGCGGGTCCGCTCGTAGACCGACAGCGACAGCGTGTTAGCGATGCCGAGCAGCGAGATGACGATCGCCAGGCCGAGCAGCCCGGTGACGATCAGGAGCATCGTGTCGATCGCGTCGTCGAACTCGCCGCGGATCTCAGTCGTGCTGCCGACCTTCACCGCGGGGTACGCCTCGGTCGCGCTATCTACGATTTTTCGCGACTTGTCGGCCGGAACTCCGTCCGCCGCGTTGATCAGAAGGTTGGTGTCGTCGACCTTGCCGAAGTACTGCTCGAAGGCCGGCTCCGGCACCATCACCCCCGGCAGCAGGGAGATTTCGGAATCGAGCAGCGCGACGATCCGCAGGCTCGTGCTGGTCTTGTCCGTCTCCAGCTTGAGGGTGTCGCCGACCTTGAGCCCCATGTCCTTCGCGATGGGGGCGTTCAGCGCGACCTGGCCCGGCCTGAAGCCGTCCATGGAGCCGGATGTGGCCGACGGCTTGATGGTGGTCCCCAGCGCCGACTGGTTCACCGTGCCGATGGTGAACCGCTCGCCGTTGAGCTTGGCCTCTTTCCCCCTGATCTCGGTCACGGAGGCCAGCTCTGGCCGGCCGCGAAGCGCGTCCGCCACCGAACGGGGGACCGCGCCCGACTGGGCGGTGACCAGGTAGTCCGCCGGGAACTGCTGGTCGAGTTCGTTGCCGATGGTCGCGCGCATCGTCGCCGTGAGGACCGACATGAAGGTCATCAGGGTGACGCCGACGGTCAGCGCGATGGTGGTCGTGGCCGCCCGCTTCGGGTTGCGCCGCGAATTGTCCACGGCCAGGCGGCCCGGCACTCCGAAAAGCCGTGCCGGCAGCCAGCCGGTGAGTCCGCTGAGCGGCTTGACGATCACCGGACCCAGGATGAGAACGGCGAAGAAGATCAGCACGCCGCCCGCCATCACGACCATGAGCGCGCTCTCGCCGGGCTTCATGGTCACGCCCGCCGCCGTCAGCCCCGCGCCTCCCAGCCCGAACAGGGCGGCGAAGATCACCCGGACGACCCCGGCGCGGAACGTGTGCTCCTCGACCTGCGTGCGCAGCGCCGCGATCGGGGCGACCTTGGTGGCCTGGCGGGCGGGCAGCAGCGCCGCGCCGACCGTCACGACCAGGCCGGTCGCGAGCCCGATGACGATCACCTGTGGCGTGAGCGCGACCGTGCCCGTGGGGATCTCCGCGCCCACGTTCCTGAGCACGAGGACGGCGACAGCTCCCAGGCCGAGGCCCATCAGCAGACCGAGGACGGCCGAAATCAGGCCGACCACGGCCGACTCCAGCACGATCGACCCGAAGACCTGGCCACGGGTGGCGCCGATGCAGCGCAGCAGGGCCATCTCCCGCATCCGCTGGGCCACCAGGATGTTGAACGTGTTGTAGATCACCAGGGCGGCCACCAGCAGCGCGACCACGCCGAACATCAGCAGCCCGAGCTTCAGGAAGCCGGTGTCGGCGCCGTTGGCCTTCGCCAGGTCGTGGGTCAGCTCCTCCCCGGTCTGCACCTCGACCTTCGAGCCCAGACCTGAACGGCCCACGGCAGCGGCGACAGCCGTACGGAGACTGTCCGGGGCCGGGCCGGCGGTGAGGACGTCGATCTCCTGGAAGCCCTTCACGCCGGTCATCCGCTGCGCGGTGGCGGCGGTGAAGGCCACCGCTCCCCTGTAGGCCAGGTCCTGCTCGACGCCGACGTCGAAAACGCCGACGAGCTGGAACTCATGCCGGGCGTTCTTGTGGTCGAGGACCGCGATGGTGTCGCCCGGCGCGAAGCCCTGCGCCTTCGCGGTGTTCTTGTCGAGCGCGGCCTGGCCCTCCGCCGAGGGAGCCTTGCCGCTCGTGATGTCGATCCGGTTGGCCGGAATGGACACCCCCGCGGTGGGGAAATCGCCGACGACCTTGCCGTCCTTGCCGATCAGAGCGGCATCGCCGTACACGACGGGCTGGGCGTCCTTGACCCCCGCGACGGATCTGACGGTGTCCAGCAGCTTCGCGGGGAGCGGGTCCTCCTTCGGGAGGACCGCCACGTCGATCTTGTCGGCCGCGGCGGTGAACGACTTGGTGAAGCCCGCCTCGATGGTGTCGGTGAGCACGAACGTGCCCGCGATGAAGCCGACGCCCAGCGTGATCGCCAGGGAGGTCAGCAGTAGCCGGAGCTTGTGCGCCCGGAGGCCGGCCAGAGTGGTCTTGAACACGGCTCAGGCCTCCAGTGCCATGAGCATGTCGAGCACGGTCTGCTGAGTCGGCTGTGCCAGCTCGCTCACCAGCAGCCCGTCCCGGAGGAAAACCACCCGGTCGGCGTAGGAGGCCGCCATCGGGTCATGGGTCACCATGACGATCGTTTGGCCGAGCTCCCGCACCGACCGGCGCAGGAACGACAGCACCTCCGCGCCGCTGCGCGAGTCGAGGTTGCCGGTCGGCTCGTCGGCGAAGATCACCTGTGGCTTGCTGATGAGCGCCCGCGCCACGGCGACGCGCTGCTGCTGGCCGCCCGACAGCTCGTTCGGCCGGTGCTTCAGCCGGTCCCGGAGGCCGACCGTGTCGATCACCTGGTCGTAGAGCGCCCGGTCGGCCTGCCGTCCCGCGATCTCCAGCGGAAGCCGGATGTTCTGCTCGGCGGTCAGGGTCGGCAGCAGGTTGAACGCCTGGAAGACGAAGCCGACCCGCTCGCGGCGCAGCAGCGTGAGCTGCTTGTCGTTCAACCGGGTGATCTCCACGTCACCGATGCTGACGTGGCCGTCCGTGACCGAGTCGAGCCCGGCGAGGCAGTGCATCAGCGTCGACTTCCCGGAACCCGACGGCCCCATGATGGCCGTGAACGCTCCCGTGGCGAAGCTCACGTCGATCCCGCGCAGAGCGCGCACCGCCGCGTCGCCCTCGCCGTATACCTTGGTCAGTCCCCTCGCGACTACGGCGCTGCGGACATCGATGGTTGTCGTCATACAGCGAGGCTATGGTCGTGATCATGACCGATCCTCGGCCCGCCGGATGGACTTCGCGTCCACTTTCCGATGGTCCGTACGGCACGCGTGCGACTTCTGATGTAGTCCCGCCTCAGCCGTTGGGACGATCTGGCGCGACCAGCCCGCTCTCGTACGCGTAGACGACGGCCTGGGCCCGGTCGCGCAGCCCCAGCTTCGCAAGGATCCGGCCCAGGTGGGTCTTCACGGTCGCCTCCGCGAGCTGCAACTCCTTGGCGATCTCGGTGTTGGAGAGCCCCCGGGCCACGTGGAGCAGGACCTCCCGCTCGCGCACCGTCAGCACGTCCGCGTCCCGCCTGGGGGTCTGCGACGCCGGCAGGTGTACGGCGAAGCGGTCGAGCAGCCGGCGGGTCGTGCTGGGGGCGACGACCGCGTCACCGGAGTGAACCGACCGGATGGCGCTGACCAGCTCCGCGGGCGGCACGTCCTTGAGGAGGAAGCCGGAGGCCCCCGCCTTGATGGCGGCGAAGGCGTATTCGTCAAGGTCGAAGGTCGTCAGGATCAGCACCTTCGGCCCGCCGGGGCTAGAACAGATCAGCCGCGCGGCCTCGACGCCGTCCATCCGCGGCATGCGCACGTCCATCAGGACCACGTCGGCCTCGGTCGTACGCAGCGTCTCGATGGCCGCCGCCCCATCCGCGGCCTCCCCGACCACCTCGATGTCCGGCTGCGCGCCGAGCACCATCCGGAACCCGGTCCGCACCAGCTCCTGGTCGTCGACCAGCATGACTCGTATCACTGCCGCCCTGCTCTCGTCGCCGTTACGTCTCCGCGCCCACCCAGTGTCGTGCCTGTCGTGTTCCGGCATCGGGGTGGTCACGCCGCCACGCCGACCGGGATTCGGGCGACCACCTGGAACCCTCCGCCGGTCCGGGGCGCCGCCTCGACGGTCCCGCCGTACATCGACGCCCTCTCCCGCATGCCGACGAGCCCATGGCCGCCCTCGACCCATGGCGCGGACGCGCCCCGGCCGTCGTCGGCGACCCGCAGCACGATCTCGCCCCTCCCGTAATGGACGTCGACCTCGGCGCGGACACCCGGCCCGCCGTGCTTGAGGGTGTTGGTCAGCGCCTCCTGGACGATCCGGTAGATCGCGAGTTGTTCTCCCTCGGGGAGGGCACAGGGCGTTCCGGACACGGTGAAGCCGATCGGCAGCCCGGAGTCGCTGACCTGCCTGACCAGGTCGCCGAGCTGCGCCACCCCCGGCTGGGGCGCGTACTCCTCGCCGCCCGCGGCGTCCTGACGCAGCACGCCCACCAGACGGCGCATCTCCGCGAGCGCCTGCCGCCCGGTCGTCGAAATGGCCTGTACGGCACGGCGCGCCTGCTCCGGATCGCTGTCGATGGCGAACCCGGCGCCGTCGGCCTGGACGACCATCACGCTGACGTTGTGCGCGACGACGTCGTGCAGCTCTCGCGCGATGCGGGCGCGTTCGGCGGCGGCGGCGATGCGCGCCTGCTGGTCCCTCTCGCGCTCCGCCCGCTCCGCGCGCTCGACCAGGCTTTCGACGTAACGCCGCCGGGTGTTGGCGTAGATGCCCGCGAGCCAGATGGCGATCACGAACACCGACATCGACGGGAACGCGTCCAACTGGGAGAAGTCCCAGCGGAGCACGGCCAGCAGCAGGCCGAACTCCGCGACGAGTCCCGCCGCCACCGCCCAGCGAGCCGTGCACCGGGCGGCCACGCCGTACATCGCGATCATGACGGCGAAGTCCGCGGGGAGCAGCGTCACGTCGGCGACCCACTGGGCGAAGCACACGAGAGCCACGACCGCGAACACCTCGCGGGGGCGGTTCCTCCGCCACAACAGCGGCGTGATCAGCGCGGCCGACAGCACGAGCGTGGCCGGTATTCCGATGTACCTTCCGAAGGGTGGGCCGCTCTTGTACACATCGAGGGTGAGCAGGCAGAACAGCACCAGCGGTGAGACCACGAGCGCGTCCACCAATTTGCTGTGGCGCCGACTCCAGGCGCGCAGTCTGCCGAACACGATTCCAACCATACGTATCCGCTGCTCAGCGATGTTCCGTCTTGGGGTGGATCCGAGAGTACGACTCAGGTCGCATACGGGGCGGGCTCGGCGTTTACGCCCTCCTTACGGATTGCCCCGCATTCTTGTCTCCGGGAGCGCCTCGCTGAGGCGGGTAAAGGGAGATCTGTGATGGCGGATCAAGACGCCGGGTCGCGCGGTGCTGAGGACGAGCCGCGCGACCCAAGGCCGGGAGAGGGCACCAGACCGCTTTCCTCCGAGGCGGCTCCCTCAGAGACCACGGCGGAGCCAGGCTCCGGACCTGCTGCGGGGTCCGGAGTAGGCTCCGCCGGCCAATCAACGGCGGGGCCAGGGTCCGCGGCGCCCTCCGGGCCTGCGGCCGCAGCGGAGGGGTCTGCGGCAGAACCCGGCCACGCGCGCCATGGGACGGAGCCCGGCCAAGCATCAGGCCCGGGTTATGGGGCGGGACAGGCATCGGGACCGGGTTATGGGGCTGGAGCGGGGCCCGCGGGTCCGTCCGGGCCAGGGACGACGCGCTCGCTCCCGGTCCCCGGCTCCGGCTCCGGCGGGTACGCGTACGGGCCCGGCGGCGCGGGCTGGAACGCCCCCGGATGGGGTACGGCACGGCCGACGCAGCCGGCAGCCGCCATGCCCGGCGGGTTCGCCGGAGGGCGGAGGACGCATGCGGGCCAACTGGTCGCCGTCGGCCTGGCCGGGGTGCTCATCGGGGCGATCCTCGGGGGAGGCGTCGTAGCCGTCGGCGGCGCGTTATGGAACCGGGTCCACGGCCACTACTACCGGGTGAGCTACGAGAACCAGGACCCTCGCGCGGGTCGAGGGCCCTGGGAACGGCCGTTCGGACGCCGCTTCGGCGAGGACATACCGCCCGGGGTCGGGCAACTGCCGCGGTTCTGCCAGCGCACTGACACAGGATTCCGCTGTGACATGCCCGGGCCGGGCAGCCCCATGGCACCCTCCGCGCCTACGCCGCCGACGGCGCCCAAGCCGCTCACCCCGATCCCCTCCCCGACCTCGTAGCGCCACAAGTCTCGAGGGTGACCAATCCCCTTGAGTACGACTGCTTGGCCGGTTCAGCGCGCTCGCGCGTCGCCTTCCTCGGCAGGCTCTGGGCGCGGAGCAGGCTGATGGCCTTGCGGATGGCCGCCGACCGTGACCGGGCGCCCTCATCGGCCACATACCTTTCCAGGAAATCGACATCGTCCGCCGCGACAGTCAAGTGCAACTTGGAAATCGCCGTACGGGGTTCCGAAGGCTGATCGACATTAATTCGATTTGAATTCGAGTGGGGTCGACGAGATTCGAACTCGCACTGAACGGCACCTAAAACCGTCGCCTCTACCGATTGGGCTACGACCCCTTTTCCTCTTCCTTTGCCTGCGAAATTCGCCGTTTGTGAATGGCAATTCGGGCAGAGAAAGCGGAGGTTCTCTATTCTATTGTCGAGCCAGTTTCCATTGATATGGTCGATGTGCAGCGTCAACGGCCGCCCCTGCCAATCGTTGCCTATCCTACAGGTCGCGCACTCATAGGGGACACCGATTTCTCGCAGCGCACGCCGCAAGGTCGTGGGCTTCTGGCGCGGTGACCCGACCGGCATCATGACCAGGATCTCCGCCGGGAGATGCCGTCGGGGCGAGGGCTTGCCCTTGTTCGGAGACACCCTGCCGAAGTGGGATGTGTCGATGGCGAAGTGCTTGAGGCGGCGACTGATGTGCGCGTGGGTGCCACCCGACCAGGGAATGTTCAGGTAGCGCAGTACGTCTGCGATGCTTTTCGAGTTGGCCGCCGCTTCGGCGAGAAGTTCGGGGGTGTACTTGTACTTCTGCACGCCGTAAGGCTATTGACTGGCACTGACATTTTCGGCGCCAGTCGCACGCCGTACAAATCAGGAAATGCCGAGCTCTTTCACCAGGCGGGCGACGTGGCCGGTGGCCTTCACGTTGTAGAGGGCCTTCTCGATCTTCCCGTCGGCGTCGATGACGAAGGTCGAGCGGATGACGCCCATGATCGTCTTGCCGTAGTTCGTCTTCTCGCCGTACGCGTCGTATGCCTTGTGCACGTCGAGGCCCACGTCCGACAGGAGCGGGAAGGTCAGGCCGTCGCGCTCCCGGAACTGCTGGAGCTTGGCCGGCTTGTCCTTCGAGACGCCGAGCACGACGAAGCCCTTGCCGGTCAGGGCGCCCAGGTTGTCGCGGAAGTCGCAGGCCTGCTTGGTGCAGCCTGGCGTCATCGCGGCTGGGTAGAAATAGAGGATGACACGCTTGCCGCGGAACGACTCCAGCGACACGTCGTTGCCGTCGGCGTCGGTAAGGGTGAAGTCCGGCGCGGCGTCGCCGGGCTCGAGCCTGCTCATGAAGTCCTCCTGCGAAGGTGACCCGCGGCGATGCGCGGGCAAGCGTCAACCAAACTACCGGCTCGGCCGCTGTGCGGGGTGCTTGCCGGACCTGGCAGACTGATCACAACGGATATCACAGGAGGGGATCGTATGGCGGACACCGATCCCGATGCGCTGGAGCGAGAGATCGAGCGCACCCGGGAGGAGTTGGCTCGCACGGTCGATGCCATCGCGGACCGGGTGAGCCCTAGACGAGTGGCGGAGCGTGGCGTGGCCAAGGTCAAGGCCAATGCCGAGCACCTGGTGTCGTCCCTCGGGGACCTGGTCGGGGGCGTCGCGCCGCATCCCGCCACGTCCTCGGAGGAAGTGGGGCCCTGGGAGGAGGAGTACCCGGCGCGCACCGTGGCTCCGGTCCTCATCGGCCTCGGCGCCGTCCTGGTGGTGGGCGCCGCGATCATTCTGCTGCGCCGCCGTAACCGCTAACCCCAGGCGTGAATGCATGATCACGGCCCGTTCGGGGGGCGGGGATCGCGTGATTACAGGCGGTTAGAGGAACGTCTTGCCCTCGCCTCGATAGGTGGGGACCTCATCGACGACGCGGTCGCCTTCGATGAGATAGACGCTGGCGAAGCGCTCGGACAACTCGCCCGCCTTGGCGTGGCGGAACCAGACGCGGTCGCCGATGCGCAGGTCGTCGGCGGCTTCGCCCTTCAGCGGAGTCTGGACCTCGCCCGCTCCCTCGTTGGCGTCGTACCGCAGCCCGGCCGGCAGGTACGGCTGGGGCAACCGGCTCGGCCCCGGCGCGCCGGAGGCCGGATATCCGCCGCCGAGCACCGTGGCGACGTCCGGGGACGGCTTGCGCACCACGGGCAGCGCGAACAGCGCGGCGGGCCGGCCGGTGAAATTCCGGTAGAAGTCGAACAGCCGGGGGTGGAAGAAGCCCGAGCCGGCCGCGACCTCGGTGATCGCCCGCTCGCTCACCGTCTTCTCGATGCTCCCGGTCCCGCCGCCGTTGACGAACTCCAGGTCGGCGACCTGCCGTACGGCATGCGCGATCCGGCCGCGCCGGACAATCAACTCCCGCTGGGAGCGCCGCTGCATCCAGCGGATCGCCCGGCCGTAGGGCCCGGGGACCTTGTCGCCCACACCGGCGATCTGGGCCTCGTATGACATGAGCCCCACGAGGCGCAGGCCGGGGCGGCCGGCGATGTCGGCGGCGATGGCCGCGGCCTGCTCGGGTTCGCGGACGGGTGACCGGAGGGCTCCCGCCCTGAGCTTTCCGGCGAGAGAGACGAACCCGGAGTCGATGTCCACACACACCCGGATCCGGTGGGCGAGCCCCAGGCTCTCGATGAGATCCAGGTGGCCGGGGGAGTCCACCATCACCGTGATCTCACGGGCCGCGCGCTCGTCGGAGCCGAGGGCCCGCAGGGCCGCCCTGTCCACTGTCGGATATGCCACGAGCACGTCACGCAGCCCGGTGGAGACCAGCCACAGCGCCTCGGGCAGCGTGAAGGCCATGATCCCGGCGAAGCCGTCCATGGCCAGCACCCGCTCCAGGATCGCTCGGCTGCGGATCGACTTGCTCGCCACGCGGATCGGCTTCCCGTGAGCCCGCCGCACCATGTCGGCGGCGTTCGACCGCAGCGCGTCCATATCGACGACCGCGAAGGGGGGTTCCAGCTCGGCCGTGGTCCTGTCGAGACGCTGTCGGTCGTCCATGGCGGCAGCCTAGTCCCCTCCGGGCGAATTACATGAGCACTATTCATGTTAACGGCGCGACGGCAAAAAGTCTGGTAGCGACGCTTCACGATCGCGCAAGAGCGCGGGTGATCGCCACGTCGAAGCCCCACGCCGTGTACTCATGGGCAGGTGACTACGGACCGGACCCGACGCGGTGCTCGGGAGGGGTGAGCGGCTGGTGAGCGTCGTCCAGGAGATCTTCGCGGGTTCCCCGGCCAGGGGCGTGAGAGAGAGCCGGAGGGCCGTCCGGCGCCATGCCGTACGTGCTCTGCGGCCAGGCCGTACGCCCGCCGGGATCCTGGTGGCGGCGGCGCTCTCGGCCTGTGCCTGGGCCGTGACGGTCGAGATCATCGCGGCCATGTTCGGCTCGCCCGCCGTGTGGCCGCCGCTTCGCCGCCTTCTCTCGCTGACCTTGGGCGACCCGGCCGTTCCAGGAACCGCCGCCGCAGTGATCGTCGCCGGAGCGGGCCTGGTGGCTCTCGCCGTCCTGCCCGGCCGGCCCCGCCTGGTGCCCCTGGAGGCGACGGACCCGCTGCTCGTCATGGGGCTGACGCGAAGCGGCCTGCGCAGGACGCTCTCCGGCGCCGCCGAGGCCGTCGACGGAGTGAAGCGTGCCCGGGTGCGGATCCGCCGCAGGCAGATCGAGGTGATCGTGCTCACCGACACCAAGCGCACCGGCGAGTCGCTGCGCGAGGTCGGCGCGGCGGTCGGGGACCAGCTGTCCGGCCTCGGCCCGCAGTGCCGTCACGAGGTGGTCGTACGGCTGCGCAGGAGGAGGACCTGACGATGCGCCCGCACGTGGGAAACCGCATCGGGATCGCCCTGGTGGGGCTGGCACTGCTCGCCGGGGGCGTCTGCGCGCTGGCCGCCAGGGAGGACCATCCCAGGGTCCGGCTCGCCGACCTGGGCTCCTTCTTCGCTCAGAACGCCTGGGCCCGCCCCCTCGCCGCGGCCGTCGCCATGCTGCTGGCCCTGGTCACGACCCGATGGCTGTTGGTCGCTCTGGGCTGGGGGCGTTGCGGCAGCCGTACCGGAACGGGCACCGCGATGCTGGGCGTCGCGCTCAAGGGGATCGAGGACGTCGGCAGGATCCAGGTCAGGCTGGTGGGGGACAAGAGGATGCGGGTCTCGGTCTCGCTCCTGCGCCGCGCCGATCTGCACGAGGTGATCGGCCGTCTCGACGGCCAGGCGATCTCACGCGTGCGCGGGGCCGTCGACCGGCAGGACATGCCCGCGCTCGTCAGGGTGCACGTCCGCCGCCGCTGACCGTCTCCGCGCCCCCGTGGCCGCCGTCTTCAGCCGGGGCCCGAAGGCCAGCCCGGCGGCGAGGCAGGCGAGCGGCACGACCGGCACCACGTAGCGGTGGTCGAACGCGGCGATGAGCGGCGGCAGGAAGAGCAGCGTCATCGCGGCGGCCCAGGGGAGCAGCGCGGCCCACCGCCGCGCGATCAGCCCGCCGAGCCCCACCAGGAGGATCGCCGCCAGCAGCGGGCCTCGCACGAACCCCTGCCGCTGGTAGGCGCGCAGCAGGCCGGCGTACGGCTCGACGATCCGCGTGGCCCCGGTCGTGCCCTGGTAGGCCACGGTGAGCCGCGTCGCCGTACGGCCCGCGGAGGCGACCTTCGGCGTGAACGGCTTGGCGGTGTCCGGGAAGACGTACGCGCTCTGCGGTCCGGGTGAGGGATAGACCCGGCGATCCCATTCGAAGGCCCACAGTGAGTCGCGCAACCCGGTCAGCAGGAAGTCGGCGGGCTGGCTGCGGATCGCCAGCGAGGCGAACTCGCCCGCCAGCCTCTCCCGGTCCGCCCCCGCGCCCTGGATCGGTGAATGGGCGTCCCAGATGTACGCGGGAGCCGCCAGCCGGGGTTCGGACGGGCAGAGGACGGCCAGTTCCCGAGGCGGGTGCATCGCCGCGCAGTCGGCGAACGTCATCGTGCGCGACCACAGCCACAAGCCGCTGCCGCCCATGCCGTACGACCCGTACGCGCTGTGGAACCAGACCGCGTAGCCCCCGAGCACCACCGACGCGGCGGCGAGACCGGCCAGCGCGGACCTCCAGCCCGCCCTTCCCAGCATCAGCATGACGGCGACCAGCGCGACGGCGATCAGCGGCAGCCCGACGGTCCTGGTCACCGTGGCGAGGGCCAGCAGGATCAGCGCCACGACCACCGTCCGCGGCGACGGCCGGGGGCGCCACAGGAGCACCGTCACCGCCGCGACGACGAGGGCGGTGAACAGCAGGTCGGCCATGATGAGGTGCTCGAGCTGGATCTGGTGCGCGTCGAGCAGCACCGGCGCCGCCGCGAGCGCCGCGCCCCACCCGGGCAGTCTCGTACGGCGGCGCAGCACGGCGTACACGCAGGTGGCGATGCCGAGCCCCAGCAGGTGCTGGGCGACCGTGACCGCCGTGACGCTCTGCAGCGGGCCGAGTAGCCACAGGAACAGCGAGTAGCCTGACGGCCGCGACTCCAGCGGCCGGAGGTCGAGGGCCGAGCTGAGGTAGGCGAACGAGTCGGCCCAGAACCAGAGCGCGGGCCGGTATCCGAGCACGGCGAGCGCCCGCAGAGCCGCACCGGCCGCGAGGGCGACCAGGAAGACCACGTGGGTGCGCAGGAACGAGGTCACGGTCAGCTCCTGCGGTTCACGTCGGGGGCCGGTATGAATCAAGAGAAGTCAGGATAAGACACGACTGCCAGATCACGCCGGATGTCCCCGCAGGTCAGGCGGCGTGAGCGAGAACTTGTGCATGATCGCGTGCGGGAGAGGGGCAGGCCGGGCCCGGGACCCGGGACCCTGTGCATGATCACGCCGGGTGAAGGGGCAGGTCAGGCGCCCAAGGTGGGACCCTGTGCATGATCACGCCGAAGGGGTGGGGTCAGCATTCGATGACATTGACGGCGAGGCCGCCGCGGGAGGTCTCCTTGTACTTGTCGAGCATGTCCCGGCCGGTGTCGCGCATCGTCTTGATGGCCTTGTCGAGCGACACGAAGTGGCGGCCGTCCCCCCGCAGGGCGATCCTGGCGGCGGCGATCGCCTTGATGGAGGCCACCGCGTTCCGCTCGATGCAGGGGATCTGCACGAGGCCGCCGATGGGGTCGCAGGTCAGGCCCAGGTTGTGCTCGATGCCGATCTCGGCGGCGTTCTCCACCTGCTCGGGGGTGCCGCCCAGCACCTCCGTCAGCCCGGCGGCGGCCATCGAGCAGGCCGAGCCGACCTCTCCCTGGCAGCCGACCTCGGCCCCCGAGATCGAGGCGTTCTCCTTGAACAGGACGCCGGTGGCCCCGGCCGTCAGCAGGAACCGGACGATCCCGTCGTCGTCGGCTCCCGGGACGAACTTCGTGTAGTACGACAGCACGGCCGGGATGATCCCCGCCGCGCCGTTCGTGGGGGCCGTGACGATGCGGCCGCCCGCCGCGTTCTCCTCGTTGACCGCGAGGGCGAACAGCGTGACCCAGTCCATCGCCCGGAGCGGATCGGCGTCCGTCTCGCTCTGGAGCCTGCGCTGGAGCTGGTTGGCCCGCCGCTTCACCTTCAACCCGCCCGGCAGGACGCCCTCGCGGGTGCTGCCCCGCCGCACGCACTCCGCCATGACCGACCACAGGTGCAGCAGGCCCTCGCGAATCTCCTCGGTCGTACGGCCGAAGGCCTTCTCGTTCTCCAGCATCAGGCCGGAGATCGACAGGCCGGTGTCGGCGCAGTGGGCGAGGAGCCCGGCGGCGGTCGTGAAGGGGTACGGCACGACGGTGTCGTCCGGCTTGATCCGGTCGGCGCCCGTCGCGTTCTCGTCCACCACGAAGCCACCGCCGACCGAGTAGTAGATCTTCTCCCGGAGCGGCGTGCCGTCGGAGCCGGAGCCGGAGCCGGAGCCGGAGAAGGCCGTGAAGCGCATGCCGTTCGGATGGTGCGGCAGCGACAGCTTCCGCTCGAAGATCAGGTGCTCGCCCACCACGAACGGGATCTCGCGCGAGCCGTACAGCAGGACGGTCCCCCGTGACCGCATGGCTGCCAGCGCGTCCTCGACGCCGTCGACGTCGACCAGCTCCGGCTTCTCACCGGACAGGCCCAGCAGGACGGCCTTGTCGCTGCCGTGGCCCTTGCCGGTCAGGCCGAGCGAGCCGTAGAGGATGACCTCGACCCGGGCGACCTTCTCCAACAGGCCGTCGTCGCGGAGGCCGCGGGCGAACTTGTGCGCCGCCGCCATCGGGCCGCCAGTGTGCGAGCTGGACGGCCCGATCCCCACCTTGAACAGGTCGAACACACTGATCGCCATTGATCGGTGCCCTTCGGGGGAGAGTGGGTCAGGACTCGGCCGCGGTGAGCGCGCCGTACTCGGCCGAGGACAGCAGGTCCTCCGGCTCCTCCTCGATGCGGACGCGGAACAGCCAACCCTCGCCGTACGGGTCGGAGTTGACCAGCGACGGGTCGTCCACGACGGCCGGGTTGATCTCCACGACCTCGCCGCCGACGGGGGCGAAGATGTCGCTCACCGACTTCGTCGACTCGACCTCGCCGACCGCGTCTCCGGCGGCGACGCTGGCGCCCACCTCGGGCACCTGCACGTAGACGACGTCGCCGAGCTGCTCGGCGGCGTACGCCGTGATGCCCACCGTCACGGTGAGGCCGTCATCGAGACCGGCCACCCACTCGTGCTCCTTGGTGTAGCTCAGCTCGTCGGGAATGCTGCTCACTTGCTCCTCCTGTAGAAAGGCAGGTCAACGACGTCGACCGGTTCATGGCTACCACGGATGTCGACCGCCAGGCTCCCGCCGCCGTCCAGAGCGGCCGCGGACACGTAGGCCATGGCGATGGGCTTGCCGAGCGTCTGCGACGGGGCGCCGCTGGTCACCTCGCCGACGACCACGCCGTCCTGGGTGACGGGATAGCCGTGGCGGGGCACCCTGCGGTCGCGCGCCACCAGGCCGACGAGCCGGCGATCGCCCCCACCCCGCGAGGACAGGGCCTCCCGGCCCACGAAGTCGCCAGGCTTGTCGAACCGCACGACGCGGCCGAGCCCTGCGTCGAACGGCGTCAGGTCCGCGCTCAGCTCGTTGCCGTAGAGCGGCATGCCGGCCTCCAGCCGCAGCGTGTCGCGGGCGGACAGCCCGGCGGGGATGAGCCCCAGCCCGGCCCCCGCCTCGGCCAGCGCGTTCCAGAGCGGCACCGCGTCCTCGTCGCGGACGAACAGCTCGAACCCGTCCTCGCCGGTGTACCCGGTGCGGGCGATGAGGGCCTCGAACCCGGCGACGGTGCCGGGGAGACCCGCGTAGTACTTGAGGCCGTCCAGGTCGGCGTCGGTCAGCTTGCGCAGGATCTGGGTGCTGTTGGGTCCCTGCACCGCGACCAGCGCGTAGGAGTCGGACCGGTCCTCCACCCGCGCGTCGTACGGCGCGGCCCGCTCCGCCAGCGCCGCCGCGACCGCGGCGTAGTTGGACGCGTTGGCGACGACCATGAACTCCTCGCCTGCGAGCCGGTAGACGATCAGGTCGTCGAGGACGCCGCCGTCCTCGTTCACGATCATGGTGTAGCGGGCCCGGCCGGGGTCCAGGACGCTGAGGTGCCCGACCAGCGCGTAGTCGAGCGCCTCACCCGCCTGCGGCCCGGTGATGAAGATCTCCCCCATGTGGGACAGGTCGAAGAGGCCCGCGGCGGTCCGCACGGCGTTGTGCTCGGCCGACTCGCTGCCGTAGCGGAGCGGCATCAGCCATCCGGCGAAGTCGGTAAGCGTCGCGCCCAGGCTTTCATGGACCTCACGCAACGGAGTAGATCGGGACATGAACGGCACCTCAGGAGGACGGATGCTGCGTCGGACTATTGGGCATCCTCCCCCTCTGTCATCGGTGCCTGAGAGCTTCGCCCGTTCTTTGCCGGACTTTCACCTTCGGCGAGGCCGTACCGTCGGCACGTGCCTTCTTTCCAGAGGTCACCTGGCCCGCACGGTCCTTTTCCTTGAGAGGTTCGCGGGGAGGGCTTGCTCCTTCAGGGGCCCTGACCGGATGCCAGGACGCTCTCCCGCACGGGATCACCGGTGTGCGGCCCAGCCTAGCGGTTCAGATCCCTCCGCCCTAACCGTGCGTTCCTCACCCTTTCCGGCGGGCCTTGGGCGTGGTCTCTCGCCGGAACCGGCTCATCAGCCCCGCGCTGGATGCTCGATGTAAGGCCAGGGAGTGTGTGTCGAATGTGTCGGGTGTGTCGTATCAGGGCGTGGAAGAGGGGACCGTCCTCGTCGGCTTCGGGGTGCCACTGGACGGCGAGGGCGAAGGGGTGGCCGGGCAGTCCGACGGCCTCGATCGTGCCGTCGTCAGACTCGGCGGTGACTTCCAGCCCGTCTCCGAGGCGGTCGACCGCCTGGTGGTGGTAGTGCGCGGGGGTCAGGTCCTCGGAGTCGTAGACCTTGGCCAGGCCGGGCGAGAGCCGTACGGGGACGCGGCCGAAGGTCCCCGGGGCGGGGGAGTGGGCGGTGTGGCCCACCACGTCGGGGAGGTGCTGGTGGAGCGTGCCGCCCCTGGCCACGTTGAGGACCTGGAGCCCGCGGCAGATGCCGAGGAACGGCAGGCCGGAGCCGAGAGCGGCCTCCATCAGCCCAAACTCGGCCTCATCGCGAAATTTCCGGACATAGCCGGTCTGCTCTTGCGGGCGAGCGCCGTACCTCGCCGGATCGATGTCGCCCCCGCCCGCGATGATCAGCCCGTCGAGCCGTTCGACCAGCGCGGACGGGTCTCCGGCAGGCGGCAGGATGACGGCCTGCCCGCCGGCCCGGGTGACGTGCTCGACGTACATGTACGGCAGCAGCGCGGTCGTCATCTCCCACACGGTGAACTTGGCGGGTTCGACGTAACACGTGATGCCGATGACGGGCCGAGACATGCTCTCCCTCGTTCAGACGAAATCGCGAAAGCCGGGCGGATGGCCGGGTGGCGGCGAGCGCCGCCACCGCCCGGCTTGTCTTGGATGTCCTACAGAACCGGCATGCCCTAAAGGGGGGTGACGTACGCGCCGGAGATGCCGCCGTCGACGAGGAACTCCGACGCGGTGATGAAGCTGGAGTCGTCGGAGGCGAGGAACGCGACCGCGGCCGCGATCTCCTCGGCGCGGGCGAACCGGCCGATCGGCACGTGGACGAGGCGGCGCTGGGCCCGCTCGGGGTCCTTGGCGAACAGTTCGCGCAGCAGCGGGGTGTCGACCGGGCCGGGGCAGAGCGCGTTCACCCGGATGCCCTCTCGGGCGAACTGGACGCCCAGCTCCCGGCTCATGGCGAGGACGCCGCCCTTGGAGGCCGTGTACGAGATCTGCGAGGTCGCCGAGCCCATCACCGCCACGAACGACGCGGTGTTGATGATCGACCCCTTGCCCTGCCTCCGCATGTACGGGATGGCGTGCTTGCAGCACAGGTACACGCTGGTGAGGTTGACCTCCTGCACCCGGCGCCAGGCGTCGATGCCGGTGTCGAGGATGGAGTCGTCGTCGGGCGGCGAGATCCCCGCGTTGTTGAACGCGATGTCGACGCTTCCGAACGCGTCGAACGCGGTCTGGTACATCCGGACGACGTCGTCCTCGCTGGCCACGTCGGCCTTCACGAACAGGCCGCCGACCTCGTCGGCCACCTTGGCGCCGGCCACCTCGTCGAGGTCCACGGCCACGATCTTCGCGCCCTCCTGGGCGAACCGCTGGGCCGTGGCCAGCCCGATGCCGCTTCCCGCTCCCGTGATGACGGCGACGCGGTCCTGCAAACGCTGCATGTGTCTACTCCGTGGAAATGAAGACGTTCTTGGTCTCGGTGAAGGCGGCGAGCGCGTCGGGGCCGAGCTCCCGGCCGAGGCCGGACTGCTTGAAGCCGCCGAACGGCGTCCAGTAGCGGACGCTGGAATGCGAGTTCACCGACAGGTTGCCCGCCTCGACGGCCCGGGCCACCCGCAGCGCCCGCCCGACGTCCCGCGTCCAGATCGACCCCGAAAGGCCATAGGTCGTGTTGTTCGCGATCTGTACGGCATGGGCCTCGTCGTCGAACGGCACGACGGAGACCACCGGCCCGAAGATCTCCTCGGTGAACGCCCGGTGGAAGGCCCCTGACCCTCCCGCGAGCGGGTCGAATCCGGCGGGCGCCGCCAGCACGGTCGGCGCGAACCAGTAGCCCGGCCCGCTCGGGCACGACCCCGCCGCGTGGACGCCCTCCGCGCCGACGAACGACGCCACCCGGTCCCGGTGCTCGGCGCTGATCAACGGGCCCATCTCGCTGGCCGGATCGAGCGGATCGCCCACCTTGATCGCCTGTACGGCATGCGAGAGCCGTACGAGGAAGTCGTCGTAGACGGAACGCTCCACCAGGATGCGGGAGCGGGCGCAGCAGTCCTGGCCCGAGTTGTCGAACACCGCCATCGGAGCCGACGAGGCCGCCCTGTCCAGGTCGGAGTCGGCGAAGACGATGTTGGCGCTCTTGCCGCCGAGCTCCAGCGTCACCCGCTTGACCTGACTCGCCGCCTGGGCCGCGATCAGCTTGCCGACCTCGGTCGAGCCGGTGAAGACGATCTTGCGTACGCCGGGGTGGTCGACGAGCCGGGCGCCCGCGACCTCGCCCTCGCCGGGGAGGACCTGGAGGACGCCTTCCGGCAGCCCGGCTTCGAGTGCCAGCTCGGCGAGCCTCCGCGCGGTCAGCGGCGTCCACTCGGCGGGCTTGACGATCACGGTGTTCCCGGCGGCGAGCGCCGGGGCGACTCCCCAGGTCATGATGACCATCGGGAAGTTCCACGGCACGATCACGCCGACGACGCCCAGCGGCTCCTGGAAGGTGATGTCCACGCCGCCGGCGACGGGGATCTGCCTGCCGTGGTCCCGCTCCGGCGCCCCCGCGTAGAAGTGGAGCACGTCCCGGACGTTTCCGGCCTCCCAGCGGGCGTTCCCGGCCGTGTGCCCGGCGTTGGCGATCTCCAGGCGGGCCAGCTCCTCGGCGTGGTCCTCGACCTTCTCGGCGAACCGCCGCAGCAGCCGCGCCCGGTCTCCGGGGCTCACGGACCGCCAGGTCGCGAACGCGGCCTTCGCCCGCTCCACCGCGCGGTCCACCTCGGCGGCGTCCGCCATCTCGACCTCGGCGATCACTTCCTCGGTCGCCGGATTGACTATCTTCACAGCCTCTCGAACCCCCGATAGAGCTCCCAGTCGGTGACCGCCGCGTCGAAGGCGGCCAGCTCGACCCTTGCGTTGTTGGCGTAGTGCTCGACGACGTCCTTGCCGAAGGCCGCCTCGGCGAGCTCCGAGCCCTCCCACAGCGACAGGGCGTCGCGGAGCGTGGCCGGCACCGTCTCGGCTCCGGCCACGTATGCGTTCCCGGCGAACGGCTCCTCCAGGGGGAGCTCCTCCTCGATTCCCCGCAGGCCGGCGGCGATCAGCGCCGACACCGCGAGGTAGGGGTTGACGTCGCCGCCGGGCACGCGGTTCTCCACGCGCAGCGACGGCCCGTGGCCGACGAGGCGGAGCGAGCAGGTCCGGTTGTCGATGCCCCACTTCACGGCGGTGGGCGCGAAGCTGCCCGGCACGAACCGCTTGTAGGAGTTGATGTTGGGCGCGAAGAACAGGGTGAGCTCTCTCAGCGCCGCCAACTGGCCCGCGATGAAGTGCCGCCCGGTCTTCGACAGCCCGTACGGCTCCTGCCCCGCCATGACCGGGCGGCCGTCCTCGGCGCGCAGGGAGATGTGGATGTGGCAGGAGTTGCCCTCGCGCTGGTTCGGCTTGGCCATGAACGTGATCGACCTGCCCTCCTGGGCGGCGATCTCCTTGGCGCCGTTCTTGTAGATCACATGATTGTCGCAGGTCGCGAGCGCGTCGGCGTACCGGAAGGCGATCTCGTGCTGGCCGAGGTTGCACTCGCCCTTCGCGGACTCGACGTACAGCCCGGCTCCCTCCATGCCGCGCATGATCTTCCTGAGGAGCGGCTCGATCCGGGCCGTGCCGAGCAGGGAGTAGTCGACGTTGTAGAGGTTCGCGGGGGTCAGGTCGCGATAGGAGCGCTGCCACGCCTCTTCGTAGGTGTCGTTGTAGACGACGAACTCCAGCTCGGTGCCGACGAAGGCCGTCCAGCCGTGCTCGGCCAGCCGCGCCGCCTGCCGGCGCAGGATCTGCCTGGGGGAGGCGACGACGTCCGAGCCGTCCTCCCAGACCAGGTCGGCCAGCAGCAGGACCGTGCCCTCCTGCCACGGCACCCGGCGCAGCGTCGCGAGGTCGGGCTTCATCACGAAGTCGCCGTAGCCCCGCTCCCAGGACGACATCGCATAGCCGTCCACCGTGTTCATGTCGACGTCGACCGCCAGCAGGTAGTTGCAGCCCTCCGCGGCGTGGCCCAGCACCTCCTCCAGGAAGTACCGCGCCGAGAGTCGTTTCCCCTGCAAGCGGCCCTGCATGTCGGTGACGGCGAGCAGGACGGTGTCCACGCGGCCCGCCTCGACGTCGCCGCGAAGCTGCTCCACGCTCAGCACGGCGCCTCCTGTCCAAAAGTCTGGAATCAGACCATTGAAGGGCATGCAAGCACCAGGCCCCGCCCTTAGTCAACAATGCTCTTAGGGTTAACCTCAGGCCACGCGGGGGGTGTGGGGGCGGTCCGAACCTCCGCCCGTGCCTGGACTGGCCTGGACTGGCCTGGAAGCGAAGGGACGGCGGGCTCCATGAAGACGGGCTCCGTGAAGACGGGCTCCGTGAAGACGGGCTCCGTGAAGACGGGCGGCTTGGGGGCGAGCGGAGCGGGGGTGGTCTCGCTGCTCCGTCCCGTCCGGGCGGGAAACGCCTTCGAGGAGACCGTCGAACGGCTGCTCCAGGCGATCAAGCTCGGCGTCGTCGCGCACGGGGAGAAGCTGCCCCCCGAGCGGGAGCTCGCCGCCCAGCTCGGCATCAGCCGGGTCACCCTGCGGGAGGCCATCCGCGCGCTTCAGGACGCCGGTTACCTCGACGTACGGCGCGGCCGCTACGGCGGGGCCTTCGTGGTCTACCAGCCGCCCAACCCCCGGAAGGGCGACCTGCGCAGGGCCGTCAACGAGATGGGGCCCGGCGAGCTGGACGACGCGCTGACCTTCCGGATGGCCGTCGAATGCGGCGCGGCCCAGGTCCTGGCGTGCTCCGAGCTCACCCCGGCGCAGCGGGAGACGCTCACCTCCCGGCTGGCGGAGGTCAACGACGCGGCCCCGGCGGACTATCGCCGGATGGACACCGCGTTCCACCTCGCCATCGCGGAGCTGACCGGGTCGCGGCTGCTCGCCGCCGCCTGCGCGGACGCCCGCCTCCGGGTAACCGACCTGCTCAACGCCATTCCCGTGCTGCGGCCCAACATCGAGCACGCGGCGGCGCAGCACGCCGCCATCGTGGACGCGATTCTCGCGGGAGATCCCGGGGCCGCCCGCCGCGCGGTGGCCGAGCATCTGGAGGGCACGGCTGCCCTCCTGCGGGGTTTTCTCGCCTGACCACTCGATTGCCCCCGTAGCATCGGGGGTCGGGGATCTCATTTCATGACTGACTCGTACATGGCTGACTTGTTTCGCGAACGCGTCGTCGAGACGCACCGGCTGCCGCTGTTCTGCTTCTTCATGGCGCTGATCGTGTCTTTCGTGTGCACGCGCGTCAACGTCCGGCTGATCCGGGCGAGGGTGCGGTGGCTCGGCAATGTGAACGTGGGCGAGACGCACATCCACCACGTCGTCTTCGGCGTGGTGCTCATGCTGCTCGGAGGCGTCGCGGGGCTGATCCTCTCCGGCGCCTCCACCGGGTGGTACGCCTTCTCGGCCGCCGTCTTCGGAGCGGGATCCGCCCTGGTGCTCGACGAGTTCGCCCTGATCCTGCACCTGCGCGACGTCTACTGGCAGGAGGAGGGCCGCACCTCCGTGGACGCCGTCTTCGTGGCGGTCGCGGCCACCGGCCTGCTGCTCCTCGGCCTGCGTCCCCTCGGCTGGGGCGGCTCGGAGCAGGCGCTCGGCAGTCACTGGGCGGGGACGGGCCTCCTCGCGGTCAACCTCGTCTTCGCCGTGGTCACGCTGCTCAAGGGGAAGATCTGGAGCGGCATCCTGGGGCTGTTCGTGCCGCCGTTCATCTATGTCGGTGCGGTACGGCTCGCGCGCCCCGGATCGCCGTGGGCCCGCTGGTTCTACTCCGACGTGGCCAGGAGGCCCAAGCCCCGGCGGATGGCGAAAGCCGTACATCGGGAGGAGCGATGGAGGCGGCCGGTCATCCGTGCGAAGATCGCCTTCCAGGAGTTCGTGTCCGGCCGCCATGACCTCCCATCGCCGCAACGGCGTGTGCAGCGGCGGTAGCCCTCCGAATTTTCGGGCGATATGCGGGTATTTATCCATGCGTACTCGTTCGGTGTGGGTGGGGAGGCGGCGCATGGAGCTGCGGGAGCGGTTCGTGTTCCAGAAGATGGCGGCCCAGCTCAAACGGGAGGCGGCCCTCCTGACCGGTGACCGGCTGCTCGCCGCCGAGGCCCGCACCGAGGAGGCCGAGGCCCGGCTCTGCCTGATGTGGTACGAGATCATGGACACCACCCGGGAGCTCCGCCAGCTCTACGGCGTGCTGGGATAGGGGGCTCACTCCGGGTGAAGGAGTCATACTGAAGTGGTGATCGCGGTGATCTCCTCCCGATGGGACGGCGTTTTCCCCAGCCCGGTCCCCGGTTCCATGCCCCGCCCAGTGCTCGGGCTTCCGCGTGCGGCCGGGCCCGTCGCGTTCGCCGGCCGTACGGTTGAGGATCCCCACGATGGCCTGCCGTCCATTTCCGAGGGGGCCCGCGGATAGTGGAGATGCCGCCGTTTCACCTCCGCCTGATCGAGGACGCCCGCGCGGTCTCCGAGCGGTACGGCCTGCTGCTCGCCGGTGGCTACGCCCTCAGCGCGCATGGCTACACCGAGCGGCCGGCCGAAAATCTCGAATTCGCCACCACGGATGAGACGCCGCTGTCCGAGGTCGCCGCAGAACTGGCCGGCGCGTTCGGCAGGAAGGGCCTGGCCGCCAAGGTCTGCGAGGTCACGGCCCGGGTGGCCCGTCTCGTCGCCACCGACGAGGTCACTGGTCAGGCGTGCGAGGTCTACCTGCTGCGGGAGGCCCTCCGGGACAGGCCCGCCGCCGAGGACCCCTGCCCGGTCGTCGGCCTCGACGACGCGGTGGGCCTCAAGGTCCGCGCCCTCCGCGACCAGGGCCTCCCACGTGACTTCGCCGACGTCGCGGCCGTCGCCGACCTGTACAGCTTCCGGGAGCTGGAGCAGCTCGGCGCCCTGCACGATGACGAGTGGCGTACGGATGACCTGGTTCAGCGCCTGGAGTCCGTCGACCTCCTCGCGGACGAGGCGTTCACGGCCTACGGCCTGGACGAGGAGGGCATCCGCGATGTCCGGCGCTTCGCGTACGCCTGGGCCGAGGACATCAAGCTCCGCCGCGTGGACGACGGCGACGCCGACTACGACGACTACGACATCCCCGACCTCGACTGACAGTCAGTCGCCACAAGTTCTAGACAACGCAGAACTCGTTGCCCTCTGGGTCCTGTAGCACCACGGCGTAGTACTCCATGCCGGGCTCATCCATGATCCGCAGCACAGTTGCGCCGGCCCTGGTCAGCCGTTCCACCATGGCGGTGACCCGCTGCGTGCGGAGCGCCAATGGGGCGTCGCGCCCGCCGCCCACCTTCAGATCAAGGTGCACCCGGTTCTTAGCGACCTTGGGTTCTGGAACCCGCTGAAACCACACCCGCGGCCCCTGTCCGGCGGGATGAACGATCGACTCCGGGCTCTCGCCTGCACCGCCGGCCAGCTCCTCTTCGGGCACCCCCATGTCCGCCCAATAATCCCGCCACGTGGTATGCCCGTCCGGTGGAGGTTCGGGCACGTATCCCAGAGCCTCGCTCCAGAACGCCACCAATCTCCGCGGCTCGGCGCAGTCGATCGTCAGTTGCAGTGTCATCTCCATGCCCGGAGCCTGCCAGACAGCTCTGACAAACATCGGTCACGACTGCCGCCCGACCGGCCCTCCGGCTGGAAAGCCGCTTTCACAACAGTCCCTGAAACCCGCCCCAAGGGGGCCAGGTCGCGTCTTGGATTAAGCGCGGTTTTGTCGTAGGCGCCGGATAGCGTGAGGGCAGACCGTTCGCCTTCTGTAGGCGGTTGGACTGCGGTAATGCACGTGAATGGCAGCCAGTTCACGCCATGGGCGGCCGTCCGGGTACATCCGGCCATAGCCGCCCCGAGGTGAAGTCTTGTTTCGGCGGGCCCGAGGGGACGGAACTCCGGTCACAGCGCGCCTGCGAGGGAACGAAGGGCAAGCCCCGTGCCGAGAAGCATGACGACGGCGGCGGTGCCTGTGGGCGCGAGACCGGCCAGGCGGGCCGGCAGCCCGCTGCGTGCCAGCGCCAGGCGGTCCAGCCTGCCGGCCAGCGTGACCAGCAGCAGGCCGGTGGCTGTCAGCGTGGCCGCCATGCCGAGGCCGTAGGCGGCCACCAGGCCCACTCCGAACCAGGTCCGCCCCAGGGCGATGGCGCCCAGGAGGACGATCAGGGCCGAAGGGCTGGGCACCAGGCCGCCCGCGATTCCCAACCCCACAAGCCCCGGCCACCGTCGCCTCACTCCGCGCGGCGTCACCCTCCGACCCGGAGAGTCCCCATCCCCATCCCCGTGGCCGTGGCCGTGGCCGTGTCCGTGGCCGTGTCCGTGCTCGTGCCTGTGTCCGTGCGCGTGCTCGGCCGATCCTCGGTGCCTGACGGAGGACCAGAACAAACGGGCTCCGATGACGGTGATCAGAAGGCCGCTCGTGAGACCGAGCCACGCCAGCACGGACTCTCCTGCCAGCGCCGAGAACGCGGTGAGCAGCAGGCCGACGCCCAGCACTCCGACGGTGTGCGTGAGCGTCACCGTCATGCCGACGATCAGGGCGTCTCGCGGGCGCCCCCGGCGTCCGGCCAGGTACGCGGCCATGATGGTCTTTCCGTGGCCGGGGATCAGGGCGTGTCCGGCGCCCAGGGCGGCGGCCAGCAGGACGGCCAGGAGGCCGAGGGGCACGGTGAGGGAGGAGGCGCCGACCAGTTGAGTGAATGTCTGGTCGAGCCCGGCCAGCCACCAGCCGATCGGTCCTGGGAGCGCCGGGCCGCCGAGCGGCGTCTTCACCGTAGGGTCCTGACGCCCGCTGCCGCCGTTCCGAGCCGGGTTGCCGTTCCCCGCCGGGCTGCCGTTCGAGGTTTGGCCGGCGGTTGGGGCTGCGGCTCCGGCCACTCGCAGAGAGGCGGACCGCTGGTCGAGGGGCGACGACAGCAGGTCGCTCGGATACGTCCGCAGTTCGTCGCTCGCGCTGGTCGCCGGGGTCGCCGAGGGCGAGAGCCGTACCCCGTCGCCCATGGCTGTGATCTCACGCCAGCCGATCCGGTCGGCGAGGAACCCGTCGCGGAACTCCACGCCCCCCGACACGCGGGCGGGCGCGGCGAGCTCGCATGTCAGCCTGCTGGTCTCCAGGCCGCCTTGGCCAGGCTGGTAGGTGAAGGCGGCCGACCGCAGCGACCACTTCGCCGCCACCCCGTCCACGGCCAGGCTCTGGGCGGCGGCCACGGACAGGCACTGGGAGCGGGCGTGGGCGGCGGCTTCGTCAGGGGAGACCTGGCCCGTCCCGTCGGCGTCCACCGTGGGCCGCGCCTGGAGGGTCGGCAGTTCGGCGAAGTCGACGACGGCCCGATTCTCCACGCGGTCGGGCCTGACGCGAAGCCCGTCGTAGTGATTGACCGTGAAGTTGCCCAGCGGATGGGCGGGGAGGGGCGACGCGTGGGCGGCGACCGGCTGAGTCAGCAGCGCGGTCGCTCCGATGAGCCCGGCCAGCATCCATGGCACGACGGATTTCACGAGAACCTCTGGAGTGCGGGGAGCCTCGGCTCGAAACGGGGGTTGTACGTCCTGACCAGCGCGGAAGACTCGCTCGCGTCGACCCCGAGGGCTCGCTCGATCTCCGCCAGGTGGTGGCTGAGCAGGGCGTTCCGCCAGCCTGTGGCCGTCGCCTTGCGCGCATAGGGCAGCGCCTGTCGCGGCTTGCCGTCGCGGTACAGCGCCCAGGCCAGCGCGTCGGCCGCCACCACGTTGGGGTTGCGGGCGTATTCGGCCGTCGCGAGCTGTACGGCTCTCGCCGGCGAGCCGTGGTCGGCCTCGAACTCGGCCCAGGTGAGGTCGTCGCGCACGCCGTTCGCCCGCATCAGGTCGCGCTGGGCGGCCAGCACTTTCCACTGGGCCGAGGGGTTCCTGCCCATGCGCTGGAGGACCTCGCCGTACTCGACGAGGTACTGCGAGAGGGGCAGCCGCCCGACCACGGCCTCGTAGCCGGTGGCCGCCTCGCGGAGCCGCCCGTCCAGAGCGGCGGCGCGGGCCTGGCCGGCCAGGGCGGGGACGAACGAGGGGTCGGCCTTCAGCGCCGCCGCGTACATCGAGGCGGCCCGCTTGCCGTCCCCCGCGTGAAGGGCCAGCTCACCGAGGTAATAGCGGCAGTACGCGATGTCGGCGGGGGTGAAGGCGTCGCGCAGGGCGTAGTCGAGCAGGCGGCGGGCGGCCGCCTGGTCTCCGCGCAACTCGGCGTCGTAGGAGGCCCGCGTGAACGACGAGACGCCGGGAGCGAGGTCCATCATCTTCCCGACGGCCTTCGACGCCAGGCCGTACTGGCCGAGCTGGGTGTAGGCGTCCGCCGCGACGCCGTACGCGATCGGGCCGTAGGGGTTGGCGGCGATGGCGTCGCGCGACAGCCGTACGGCACGGGCGAAGTCGTGGCGGCCCGCCGCGAGGGCGGCCTCGGCGGTGAGGCCCGCGAAGTTGCCCGGGGAGAGCTGGAGCGACCTGGCGGTCGCCTGCTCGGCCCTGACGTAGTAGGAGGGGTCGGCGGTCTGGCGCGAGCGCTGGACGTACGCGGAGCCCAGCTCGGCCCAGGCGAGGTAGTCCTTGGGCAGCCGGTGGAGCCTTTTCTGGAGCCCCGCTATGGAGGCGGAGACGTCCGGCGCCGCGCCGTACGAGCCGATGCCGGAGGCCGTGCCGTACGAGATCGTGCCTCTCGCGGGGGAGTACGCGAGTGGCGGCGCGGGGTCGGTCGAGCCTGGAAGCAGGGTCGCGGCGGCCATCAGCGCGACCGCCGCGAGGAGAGATCCGCCGGTGACCGTCGCGACCGTCCGCAGACGCCGCCGAGCAGGCGCGGGCGCGTCGGCTGTGGGCGCGTCGGCCGGGGGCGGCTGTGGCACGGGTCCGTGCTCCCCGGTCGTCATGCCCACCGGCTCACTCGGCATGGCCGCGCCGTGTGCCGTTGTGCCGGTCGGGGGCGCGGTCGGCGTTCGGTCTGGCGTCGCCTCTGGTGGCCTGGCGGTGCGCGGCATTCGGGACACCTCCTTGTACGGGGTCGTCAAGCGCATGATCACGAATATCGAAAAGGCAGCTAGGCGGGCATTCTCGGGAAGCTGTGCATGATCAGGGGCAACGGAGACGCAGCCGGGCGGGCATGCGAAGGACCTTGTGCATGATCACCAACAAGGGGGGTGTGCGCGCCCGGGGATCTCCGGGTTGTGGTGTCCGGAGATCCCCGGGCCGACTGCTCTAGGAGCCGTTGATGGAGTGGTTGACGGAGGTGTTGCTCGGGAGCGGGATGTACGGGAACTGGGCGAGGAACGGCTTGTCGTTGGCGTCGACCTTGTCGCCCGCGGCAAGGGCGGGGACGAGCTTGCCGGTCAGGGCGGCGCCCTCCATGGCCTGGATCGCGATGTCCACGACGTCGTCGCCGAGCCGGCGGCCGTTCGGGAAGCCCTGCGGGTCTCCGCCCAGCACGCCGAGCCGGTTCGGCTCCTTGGTGACCGGAATGCACATGTTGAGCCGCAGCATCTCGGACGGCCGCAGCTTCCCGGCGTCCTTGTTGAGGCTCTGCGAGTTGAGGTCCGCCTTGATCGGGCCGTTGCCCTTGGCGATGCCGGTCAGGAAGATCTCCACGAGATCCTCGCGCGGGGTCTTGGGCGCCTTGACGCCGTAGATGCCCTCGACGAGTCGCGGCAGCTCCGGAGAGGTGACCCGCTTGACCACCGCCGGAATCCCGGCGTCCTTGTCGGGGCTGAGGGAGTTGAACGCGTCCTTCAGCGAGGCGGGGACGACGACCTCGTTGACGAGCGGCTGGCCGAGCCTGGACACCTGGACGTAGCCGCGGGGGCTCCACTTGTCCACGGTCGACCAGACGCCGATCACCGGGTTGCGATTGGCGTCGCCCTTGAGCGCGACGTCGTCCTTCGGCACCTGGAGGGCCAGCGTGTGCACGTTGTAGCCCTTGGTGGTGTCCTGTCCGACCTCGGACAGGTTGCCGCCGTAGAGCAGGTCGAACACCCGCAGGTCGACGAAGAACGCCTCGTCGGACTGCCCGGCGAACGCCTTGCCGCCGGGGATGCCGTGGATCGCCTGATTGCGGAGGGTCGCGTAGTCGGGCATGGAGGCCGGCCCGGCGTTGCTCGGGGCGACCGTCCCGTCGGCGACCAGGGTCTTCGTGCTGTGGGCGGTGATCCTCTTCAGCGTGTAGCGCTGCCTGAACAGCAGGTTGGGGTCGTCCAGCGAGGTCACGGGGCCGTTGTTGTAGAGGAACGTGCTGTCGCCGCGCTTGTCCTGGTCCCGGAACGACCACTGATACGTCACGTCGGGTACGGCGTCGCCGTCGTTGTCGATCTTGATGTTGTAGCGCGAGTTGGTGTCGAAGGTGTAGAAGTTCGGCCCGCCGTTCGGCTCCTCGAACGGGATGAAGTTGGCGAGCAGCGTCACCGTGTCGGTCTTGTCGGGGCTGACGAAGGCGTACACGTCCGTGTTGTCGTTTCTGGGGTCTCCCGCGATCAGCGGGGCTTCGCGGTGCGAGGAGGCCGTGCCGGTGTTGGCGCGCAGCAGGACGAGTGAGGAGGCGGTCAACGCCCCCGCGACGCCCAGGGCGACCAGGGATCGCCGGTTGATCCGGAGCTCCATGTTCGGTCCTTTCGGGACAGGTGGAACTGTCGGGTGGGAAATGGCACCTGAGGCTGTCCGGCCGGAGTCCTCGATCGCGTATTCGGCCCCTGCGCCTCCCCGGATGGGTCCTGTTTCATGCGGCTTTCGCGCGGTCAACCGGGGTTGACACGTCGGCCAGGTCAACCTAGATTGACCACATCAGATGGTCAACGTAAGTTGACCCTTATGAATGGGGAACTCGTGGCTCTGGTGACCGAAGCCGAAGGGGACGACCCCCTGCGCGCGCTCCGCGCCGCCGCCGAGTTGCGCCGCCAGGTCGATCGGCTGGCCGCCGTACAGGTGCGCCGGGCACGCGTGCAGGGGTTGTCATGGGTTCAGATAGCGCAGGCCCTCGGGGTCAGCAAGCAGGCGGTGCACAAGCGCTTCGGAGGGAGGAGGCTCTTCGGGGGCGGGTGCGACTGAGCGGCCTGGGCGCGCGGAGCTCGTGGCGGCTGCTGTACGGCCTGATCCGGCCGCACAAGCGGGCGCTGCTGCTCGGCGGCGTGTTCACTCTGGTCGGCAGCTTCGCCGGGCTGGCGATGCCGATTCTCGCCAAGAGCGTGATCGACGCCTTCGGCAAGGGTGGCGATCTCGTCGCCCCGGTGCTCGGGCTGTCGGTGGCGGTCCTGGTCGGGGCGCTGATCTCCGCGGGGGGCCGCTTCCTGCTGGAGCGGATGGGCGAGGGCATCGTGCTCGCCTCACGCAAGAGCCTCGTCGAGCGCATCCTGCGGCTCAGGGTGGCCGACGTGGACCGGCTCAAGCCGGGCGACCTGCTCTCCCGGGTCAGCTCCGACACCACGCTGCTGCGCGCGGTCTGCACGGAGGCGCTGGCCAGCTCGGTGGGCGCGATCTTCATGTTCCTCGGCGCCGTCGTGATGATGGCCGTCATGGACGGCCTGCTGCTCATGGTCACGCTCGTGGTGGTCGCCCTGGTCGGCCTCATGGGGGCGTCGATCGCGCCGCGCATCCGCCGGGCGTCGCTGGAGGCCCAGATGGCCCTCGGGGAGATGAGCTCCGTGCTGGACCGCGCGCTCCAGGCGTTCCGCACGGTCAAGGCGAGCGGGGCCGAGTCACGCGAGATCGCGGTGGTGAGCGCGGCGGCCACCGAGGCGCGCGACCGTGGCGTGACCGCCGCCGCGTGGACCTCGGTCGCGGGGATCGGCGCCTGGATGTCCATCCAGCTCGCGTTCCTCGCCGTCCTCGGAGTGGGCGGCGCGCGGGTCGCGAGCGGGGCGATGGAGATCTCCTCGCTGATCGCGTTCCTGCTGTACCTGTTCTATCTGGTGTCCCCGATCGGGCAGCTGATCCAGAGTCTCACCCAGTTGCAGAACGGCCTGGCCGCGCTGACCCGGATCCAGGAGATCGTCGAGCTTCCGTCCGAGCCGGCCGCCCCGGAGCCGGCCGTCCTGTCGCCGGCCGTCCCCGAGCAGGTGCGGTCCTCGGCCGAAGCGCCGGCGGGCCGAGCGGAGGCCCGCGATCCCGTCGGCGTCGTCTTCAGGGGCGTGGCCTTCCGGTACGGCGAGGACCGCCCGGTCGTCCACGACGAGGTGAGCTTCGAGGTTCCCGCGGGTGGCATGACGGCGCTGGTCGGCCCTTCGGGAGCGGGCAAATCGACGGTCTTCGGGCTCATCGAGAGGTTCTACGAGCCGCAGGCCGGGACGATCCTCATCGGCGGCCGGGACATCCGTGCGTGGCCGCTCGGAGAGCTGCGGGCCTCGCTCGGCTACGTCGAGCAGGACGCGCCCGTCCTCGCCGGCACGTTCCGGGAGAACCTCGTCTTCGGGGCTCCGGGCGCGACCGAGGAGGAGGTCGCCGAGGCCCTGGCCCGCACCCGTCTGGACGATCTGGTCGCGCGTCTGCCCGAAGGTCTGGACACGCCAGTCGGGCACCGCGGGGTCCTCCTCTCGGGTGGCGAGCGCCAGCGGGTGGCCATCGCGCGGGCCCTGCTCCGCAAGCCCCGCCTGCTGCTGCTCGACGAGGCCACCTCGCAGCTCGACGCCGTGAACGAGCTGCGTCTGCGCGAGGTGGTGGCCGAGGTGGCACGGGAGACCACCGTCCTGGTGATCGCCCACCGGCTGTCCACGGTCACGGGCGCCGACCGGATCATCGTCATGGAGGCGGGCCGGGTCCGCGCCTACGGCACCCACGACGAGCTGGTCACCGCCGACGACCTCTATCGGGAGCTGGCCGAGACCCAGTTCCTCGTCACTTCCTGAAGCCCCGAGCCGGGCGCTGGTGTGCCGCCCGGCCCGGGGCGGAGGACGGGGATGCAGGCAAAGCCGTACGGACGCTTTACCGCGGGCCACAGCTTGGCTGATCACCAAATCGGGAAGGCCGGGGAGTGCGGAACCTCTCCTTCACCTCAGCCGTTTTCCCGGGTCCAACGCGCGTGCGGGCGCGTCCGGGACGGCGGCGCCGAAGGCAGGGGCACCTCGGCCGTGTACGCCGGGGTGCCCCAGCCTCCGCACCCGCCTCATCGCATGCCAAGCCTCCCGCAGCCCAGCCATCCCGCATCGCCATCCCGGCCCGCCGACCCCGGCACCGGCTCTGGCATCCCTGCCACGGGGCCCGCCGATCCCGCCCCGCCAACCCTGTCACCGTCATCACCACCGTCTCATCACCGCCGCCACCGGCTCGTCGTCCCGCCGTGGGCCTGCCATTCCCGCCCCACCAGCGGCCATGGCGTGCGGGTGGGGGCCGTATCCTTCGGTGACGGGTGTGAATGTCTTTATTCATGGTGTATCGGCGACGACGTTCCGGGATGACAAGGGACCCGCGCGGCGTTGGAGGTGACGTGACTGGCGGACTTGATCGGCTCCTCGAAGGCCGGCGGCTGTCGCCGGTTCAGCGCCGGATCGCTCACTACCTCCATGAGCATCTGAACGAGGCGATTTTCCTGTCCAGCGTCGAGCTGGCCGACAGGGCCGGGGTGAGCCAGCCGTCGGTGACCCGGTTCGCCATGGCGCTCGGTTTCGCGGGCTATCCGGAGCTGCGGCACGCCTTGCGGCCCATGGTCGTCGGCGGGGGCGATGGAGTCCGGACCGGCGAGCCGTACGGCCAGCTTCGCGAGGCCGTCGACGGCGAGATCCGCAATCTCACGGAGATCCGCGAGCGCCTGTCGTCCTCCGGCACCGCCAATGGGAGAGGCGCCCCGGCGCTGGACGGACCGGTCCGCGAGCTCGGCATGGCTCTCGCCGCGTCAGAGCCGCTCCCGATTCTGGGCCTGCGCGTGTCGAGTGGCCTGGCCACCACGTTCGCCTACTACGCCCGGCGGATCCATCCCGACGTGCGGCTGCTCACCCACGGCGGATCCGAGCTGTTCGACGGGCTGCACGCCGCCCGCCGGGCCGGGGCGGGCTGGCTGCTCGTGGTCATGTTGCCCCGCTATCCGGCGGAAGCCGTAGAGGCTCTGGAGCGTGCGACGGCGCTGGGCCTTCGGACGGCGGTGATCACCGACCGGGCCGACGTGCCGTTCTCCGCTGACGTCGTGCTGGACGCGCCGGTCGGGGAGCGGCTCGTGTTCGACTCGCACGCGGCGCCGCTGGCCCTCGCGATGGTGCTGGTCGAGGCGATGGCCGACGCGGCGCCGCTGCGCACCCGCGCCCGGCTGGAGGAGTATGAGCGGATGACCGACCAGACCGGGGTGTTCCTCCGCTAGGAGCCGCCACCGGCGACCTCCCGGGCCGTGCCCACGAACCTCAAGTCAGGCTACGGCGCCGTGATCTCGACGCCCGTCCCCGTGGACCACGACACCTCGGCGTTCGCGGTGGCCCCCGATCCGCCGCTGGGCCTGGCAGACCGGGCTTCATCAGCGAACGACTTTTGTACCGCTGCGAAGGCCCGCTTACCCATCCAACTCCGTTTCCCTCCCGCCGTGGTGCCGAGCTGTGCTGGATGACTTGTGGTCGGACTCTGGGAGCGTCGAGTGCCATTCCGCCCGGCTGCGCGAGGCGGTGTTCGGGGATCGCGTCGACTGCCGACTCCGGTTCTGTCCGACGGCGTCTGCCGATGACCCGGCTCATGTACGCGTCGAACGTCCACCGCCATCGGCTGCGGGCCACCGCGCGATCTTGCGGCAGGTCGATGATCGCGGAGACCCTACGTCTCTGCCTATGAGGTCGTGAGTATCAGTCGGCGAGGTGGCGCATCGACCGGACCGACCAGCGGAGGGTCACGAGCGCGAGCACCAGCATCAGGCCGAACGCGAGCGCGATCTCCCTACTGGCCAGGTTGCCCGCGAACAGCGCCCGGCCCGCCTCGACCGCGTGGTAGAGCGGGTTGGCCTTCGCGACGAACTGCATCCACTGTGGCGCGAGCGACATCGGCAGCAGGATCCCGGTGAGCAGGATCAGCGGCAGGGCGAAGAACTGCAGGATCTGCGACATGCCGTTCTCGTCGCGCAGCGCCAGGGCCAGGCCGTACGACAGGCCCGAGGCGAACACACCGGTGAGAGCCATGAGCAGGAGCATGAGCGCCACTCCGGGGACGCTCGGGCGCATGCCCATGAGCAGGGCCACGACCACGATCAGCACCGCCTGGATCACCAGCACGATCATGTCCCGCAGGGTGCGGCCGAGGACGATCGCCGGGCGGCTGGCCGGGCTCGCCGCGAGCCTTTCGAGCACGCCGCCGCGGATCTCGGCGATCATGCCGAAGCCCACGAACAGCGAGCCGAACAGCGCGATCATCAACATCACGCCGGGGGTGAACTGCTTGAGCGTCTCGGCCTGCGGCACTCCCGGGCTGGTGTTGGCCAGCAGGGGAGCGAACAGCAGCAGGTAGAGGACGGGCTGGAGGAGGCCGAAGAGCGGCCAGATCGGGTTCCGGGCGGTGTTCCTCAGCTCGTACGCGAGGAAGAGACCGGTGTCTTTGAGCATCGGGGGATCACCTCAGTGCATGGTCACGAACGGTGTTCTCCCTGGCCGTGGCATGTGTCCCGGAAGGTGTGCATGATCACGGCGAGGGGTGGGGGAGGTGGAGGCGCATACCGGGGACGGTGTGCATGATCACCCCCAAGTGGGGTGAGGGTCAGGCGGCGTCGCGGAGGGAGCGGCCGGTCTTGTGAAGGAAGACGTCGTCGAGCGTCGCCCTTTCGAGGGAGATGGACTGGATCACCAGGTCGTGCTCGGCGAGGGTGGCCAGGAGTTGCGGCAGGGCGTGCTCGCCGTCGTCCAGATAGATCCTCAGCAGGTCGCCGTCGATGCGGACCTCCCTCGGGTACGGCAGGGCCTTCAGGGCCTGCGCGGCGGCGGCCGTGTCGGACACCCTGAGGGACACGACGTCACCGGCTACCTCGCGCTTGAGATCGCCCGGCGTGCCCTCGGCCACGATCAGGCCGTGGTCCACGATGACGAGCCGGTCGCAGAGCGCGTCGGCCTCGTCGAGGTAGTGGGTGCTGAGCAGCACGCTCGTGCCCTGTTCGCGGAGCGCCTTGATCTGGTCCCACAGGTTGGCCCGGTTCTGCGGGTCCAGCCCGGTCGTGGGCTCGTCGAGGAACAGCAGCGGTGGCCGGTGGACCAGGCCGAGCGCGAGCGCGACCCGCCGCTTCTGGCCGCCGGACAGGGTCCGCGCCGGACGGTCGGCGAACCCGGACAGGTCGAAGGCCGCCATCATCTCCTCGGTGCGTGCGGCGGCCTCGGCCGTGGTCAGCCCGTTGAGCCGGGCCGCCAGCATGAGGTTGGCCCGGGGGCCGTTGTTGTCGTCCACGCCGCCGGCCTGGCTGACGTAGCCGATGCTCCGCCGCACGTCCTCGGGGGCGGCGAGGAGGTCGTGCCCGGCGACCGTGGCGGTCCCGCCGGTAGGGGCGATGAGGGTGGCGAGCATCCGTATCGTCGTCGTCTTGCCGGCGCCGTTGGGGCCCAGCACGCCGAAGATCTCGCCGGTCTCGACGGCCAGGTCGACGCCCTTGACGGCCTCGACGATCTCGGGGGTGCGGGATCCTCGTTTGGCCCGGCTCTTGAAAGTCTTGCGGAGACCTTGCGCCTCAATGATCACGAGTGGCTCCTTTCCGGGAGTCACGCTCCACCATCCCGTAGGGGGAGTGGCAACTGATTTATGGCAAATCGTCGTTCACGATCTTCTCGGCGGCCTGTTCCAGCCACTCGAGTTGCGCCCGATACTGGGCCGAGCTGAGCCGCAGGCACTCGTCCACGTGACGGGGGGCGTTCCCCGCGCGCTTGCCGTCCAGCGCCCGCTCGAACATGCCGAACCCGGCGCGCAGCAGCTCGCGCCTGTCGCGGACGGCGGCGAGGAGGTCATCCTTGGGGAGCCGGTCCATGAACGTCAAGGCCACCTGGAAGGGATCGACGATCGGCATGATCTCGCCCCAGCAGGCGCGCAGTCTCCGGTCGAACTCGGCCCGGCCCTCGGGGGTGATGCCGTAGACGGTCCGGCCGCCTCTGCCGCGGCCTTCCCCGGCGGCGTCCATGACCTCCAGGAGACTCTCCTCCGCAAGGCGGAGGAGGAGGTGCGGCGGAGCGGGCTCGACCGGCTCACCGGGCCGTGGCTCTTCCTGGACGACGGCGAGTGGTACTGCTGCGTGATCCTGGAGGCGACCGCCACCGAGGTCCGCATCCACCCGAACGACCACCGATATCCCCACAATGTGTACGCGCTGACGCTCGACTGCCCCGGATCCGAGACGTTCCGCCCCGGATGAGAGCCGCCCTGCCAGCCCGGTGAATGGCGCCATTCATTAGAGTGGCAGCGTGCGGGAGGGTGTCGCGGAGACCGGCCCTCGCCGTCGTGCTGGAGGGCCCGTGCGCACGACCTACTGGTGCGAGCTGATATGGCTGCATCCCGGTGAGGTCGTGGAGAACGTCGCCATCATCGTCGAGGACCGGCGGATCGCGGAGGTGTACCCCGGCGTGCCCGCCCCGCCGGGAGCCGTACGGCTCGCCGGGCTCACGCTCCCCGGCCTCGCCAACGCCCACTCGCACGCATTCCACCGCGCGCTGCGCGGCCACACGCAGACCGAGCGCGGCAGCTTCTGGACCTGGCGCGAGCAGATGTACGGCGTGGCCGCCAGGCTCGACCCCGACGGCTATCTCGCCCTCGCCACGGCGACCTACGCGGAGATGGCGCTGGCCGGGATCACGTCGGTCGCCGAGTTCCACTACGTGCATCACGGGCCGGGCGGTGTGCCGTACGACGATCCGAACGCGATGGGACACGTCCTCATCGAGGCGGCGCGGAGGGCGGGCCTGCGGATCGCGCTGCTCGACACCTGCTACCTCACCGGCGGGATCGGCGACGCCCTCGTCGGCACCCAGTTGCGCTTCGGCGACGGGGACGCCCACCGCTGGGCGGACCGGGCCGAGGCGCTGGCCCAGGCCTACGAAGGGGCCGACGACGTGGAGATCGGCGCCGCCATTCACTCCGTGCGCGCGGTCCCGCCCGAGCAGATGCGCGTCGTCGTCGACTTCGCCCACCGGCACGCCGGGCCGCTGCACGCGCACGTCTCCGAGCAGCGCGCCGAGAACGAGCTGTGCGTGGAGACCTACTCGGCCACGCCGGTGCAGGTGCTCCACGAGCACGGCGCGCTCGGGCCACGGTCGACGGCGGTGCACGCGACGCATCTGTCCGACGTGGACGTGGCCCTGCTCGGCGGCTCGATCACGCACGTGTGCATGTGCCCGACGACCGAGCGCGACCTCGCCGACGGCATCGGCCCGGCGCGCCGGCTGCAGGAGGCCGGGGCGCCGATCGTCTTGGGCTCGGACAGCCACGCGGTGATCGACCTCTTCGAGGAGGCCCGCTCGGTCGAGTTGTACGAGCGGCTGGCCACTCGGGAGCGCGGGCACTGGCGGGCCGCCGAGTTGCTCCACGCCGCCACGGCGGCCGGGCACGCTTCGCTCGGCTTCCCCGACGCGGGCTGCCTCGTGCCCGGCGCGTGGGCCGACCTCGTGTCCGTCCGCCTCGACTCGGTCCGTACGGCAGGCGCGACGAAGGGCTCGGCGGCGGAGTGCGTCGTGTTCGCCGCGACGGCGGCCGACGTCCATTCGGTGGTGTCCGGGGGCCGCAGGGTCGTGACGGACGGCCGCCACGTGCTCGGCGACGTCGGCGCCCTCCTCCGCGACGTGGTCGCGAGCGTCCGGCCCTGAGCCGACGGCTTAAGACGGAGCCCCCCGCCCGGGCTTCCTGAAACAGCCCGCCGTACGGACTGATGGGAGGGCTTGTCAGAGGCCTCTCGGCGGGTTTGCGCCCGGCGGGGTCTGGCGAGGATTGGAAATCGTGGGGCGAGCACGATGAGGGCAACGGTGTTCGACGGGATCGGCTTGCTTTACACCGCCGACCCGGCGCGCGAGGAGATCGAGGACGCCGCGCTGGTGGTCCAGGACGGCGTGGTGAGCTGGATCGGACGCTCCGGCGACGCGCCCGCCGCCGAGGAGCGGGTCGAGGTGGACGGCCGCGCGGTCATCCCCGGGTTCGTGGACAGCCACGCCCACCTCGTGTTCGCGGGCGACCGCACGGCCGAGTTCGCGGCGCGGATGGCGGGCGAGCCGTACGCGGCGGAAGGCATCGCGGCCACGGTCGCCGCGACCCGGGCGGCCACCATCCCGGAGCTGGTGGCCAACACGGCGGTCCTGGTGAGCGAGATGACCCTCCAGGGGACGACGACGTTCGAGACCAAGAGCGGCTACGGCCTCACGGTGGAGGACGAGCGGCGCTGCCTGGAGATCGCCAGCCAGTTCACCGAGGAGACGACCTATCTGGGCGCCCACGTGGTGCCGCCGGAGACCACGGCGGACGATTACGTGCGCACGGTGACCGGGCCCATGCTCGACGCCTGCGCGCCGTACGCCAAGTGGGTGGACGTCTTCTGCGAGCGCGGCGCGTTCGACGAGGACCAGAGCAGGGAGATCCTCGCGGCGGGGATGAAGGCGGGCCTGCGGGCCAGGGTGCACGCCAATCAGCTCGGCGAGGGCCCCGGCGTGCGGCTCGCGTGCGAGATGGGAGCGGCCTCCGCCGACCACTGCACGCACCTGAGCGGCGCCGACGTCGCCGCGCTCGCCGACAGCGGCGTGGTCGCCACGCTGCTGCCGGCGGCGGAGTTCTCGACCCGCTCGCCCTATCCGGACGCGCGCAGGCTGCTCGACGCGGGCGTCACCGTGGCCCTGGCCACCGACTGCAACCCCGGCTCCTCGTTCACGACGTCGATGCCGTTCTGCGTGGCGCTGGCCGTGCGGGAGATGCGGATGACACCGCTGGAGGCGGTTCGCGCGGCCACGTCGGGCGGCGCGCGGGCGCTGCGGAGGACGGACGTCGGCACGCTGAGGGTGGGCGCGCGGGCCGATCTGGTGATTCTGGAGGCGCCCTCCTACGTCCATCTCGCCTACCGGCCCGGCGTGCCACTGGTGGCGCAGGTGTGGCAGTCGGGGCGGCGAGTCGTTTGAGGACCGCCGGTGAGGGTAATCGGGCCTTTTCTGGGGATCACATCCTCCTTGGGGATGAATCCAAAACCATTCCGGGGACGTATTAATTTAGGGAATCTTTGCACCGGATAAACCGTTCATCAGGTCGGGACGAAGAAGTCGGGGCAGCCCGCTGACCATGGGCGAATCGACTCCGGAGTCGGCTTCACATACTGCATACTGCGGCGCGGCGGAACGAGGTGCCATCGAATGGCGACGGGGAATCGGACGCAGGACCAGCACGTCAGTGATCGGGACCTGCTGGGAACCTATCTTGCCGAGATCGGGCGGGTCCCTCTGCTGACCGCGGAGCAGGAGGTGGAGCTCGCCAAGCGCATCGAGGCGGGTCTTCTCGCGGAGCACCTGCTGGACAGCGGGCGGGCCGAGCCCAAGATCGCTGACGCGGCCGACGAGGAGCTGGAGCGCATCGCGATCTCGGGGCAGCGTGCGAAGGACGAGTTCATCCAGGCCAATCTGCGGCTCGTGGTGGCGGTGGCGAGGAAGTATTCGGGGCGGGGGATGCCCCTGATCGACCTCGTGCAGGAGGGCAATCTGGGTCTGGTGCGCGCGGTGGAGAAGTTCGACTACCGGCGGGGGTACAAGTTCTCGACCTACGCGACGTGGTGGATCCGGCAGTCGGTGGGGCGCTCGATCCACGAGCAGGCCCGGCCGGTCCGCCTGCCCACCCACGCGGGGGAGCAGATGACCCGGCTGATGCGGGTCCGCAGGGACATGCTGGCCGAGTTCGACGCGGAGCCGACCGACGCCGACCTGGCCGAGGTGCTCGACCTGCCGATCGAGCGCGTGCAGGAGCTGCGCCGGTGGGCGTCCGACCCGGTGTCTCTCCAGCTCGGCGTGGGCGACGAGGACGAGACCGAGCTGGGCGACATGATCGCGGACGACACGTGGGCCGACCCGGAGCAGCAGGCGATGGCCACGCTGGAGAAGGAGCGCCTGGAGGAGTGGCTGACGGGCCTGGAGGGCCAGACCCGCGAGATGCTGCGCTGGCGTTACGGGCTCGTGGACGGCCGTGAGCACACCCTCACCGAGGTGGGGGAGCGCTACGGCATCGGCCGCGACCGGGCCCGCCGGCTGGAGCGCGACGCCCTGCTGCGGCTCCGCAAGATGGCGACCGCCGCCGCCTGACCCCCACCCCTTCTGAGCAGCCCGGCCCCGCCGTGTGAGCCGGCCGGTCCCGCCGCCTGAGGCGGCTCGGCCGGCCGCCGGCCCGGGCCGTACGGCGGAGAAGTCTTTCCACAACGCGCACTCGTACCGGGTGCGCGTTTTGTGGTGCCATGGGGCATCTGAAACGCGGCTGAAACATGACAACCGCGAGTTTCACAGATGTGAAACACACCTGGTCGCGACCTGAAACGGCGGAAGAACACGCTGTCGCCAACGTCAGTGCGCCAGCCGGCGACCTCGGGCCCCGCGGAGACTCAGAGCTTGCGAAGAGTTTCGCGGGTGGGGCGATGCCCCGGACGAAGCCACTGCGGGAGTGAATAACCGGCCACACGCCAATTGTAAGAAGGAGGGCCGTATCGATGATCGATACCGGCACCACCGCCTGGATGATCACAGCCACCGCGCTGGTGCTGCTGATGACTCCCGGCCTCGCGTTCTTCTACGGGGGCATGACCAGGGCCAAGAGCGTCCTGAACATGATGATGATGTCCTTCGTCAGCATCATCACTGTGACCATCGCCTGGGTGCTTTACGGGCACTCGCTCGCTTTCGGGGTCGCGGGCAACGCAACGGTCAACAAGTTCGTCGGCGGTTTGGACAACCTCGGCCTCAGGGGCCTTTTCAACACCGTCTACACGGGCCTTATCGTCGATAAGGCCGGTGACGCGTCCACGATCGCCGACAACTTCCCGAACCTGGTGTTCTCGGCCTTCGAGCTGACGTTCGCGATCATCACGGTGGCGCTGATCAGTGGCGCGATCGCGGACCGTGCCAAGTTCGGCGCCTGGGTCGTCTTCTCCATCGTCTGGGCGACCGTGGTCTACTTCCCCGTGGCCCACTGGGTCTGGGGCGGTGGCTGGCTGTTCAGCCTCGGTATCGAGGACTTCGCCGGTGGAACGGTGGTGCACATCAACGCCGGTGCGGCGGGCCTGGCCCTCGCGCTGGTGCTCGGCAAGCGGACGGGCTGGCGCAAGGACCCCATGCGCCCCCACAACCTGACGCTGGTCCTCCTCGGCGCGGGTCTCCTGTGGTTCGGCTGGTTCGGCTTCAACGCCGGTTCCGAGCTCGCGGTCGACCAGACCACGGGTCTCGCGTTCATGAACACCCAGGTCGCGACGGCCGCCGCCGCGGGCGCCTGGATCCTCGTCGAGAAGCTCCGCGACGGCCACTCCACCACGCTGGGCGTCGCCTCCGGCGCCGTCGCCGGTCTGGTCGCCGTCACCCCCGCGGCCGGTTTCGTGGACCCCTGGGTCGCCGTTCTCCTCGGCGCCGTGGCCGGTGCGATCTGCGCGTACGCCGTGGGCCTCAAGTACAAGCTCGGCTACGACGACTCGCTCGACGTGGTCGGCGTGCACCTGGTCGGCGGTGTCGTCGGCGCCGTCTCCCTCGGTTTTGTCGCGGCCTACCCCTTTCTGGAGCAGCAGAGCCTGGGCGTGTTCTACGGTGGAGGCTTCAAGCAGCTCGGTCTCCAGCTTCTTGGTCCGGTCGCCGTCGGCGGCTACTCGTTCATCGCCTCCTGGATAATCGGCAAGATCATCGACAAGACGATGGGCTTCCGGCTGCCCCAGGAGGAGGAGGTCACCGGCATCGACATCACGACGCACGCCGAGACCGGTTACGACCTCGGCACCATCCACTCCTCGGGCGTGGCCTCGCTCAACGGGCCGGCTGTTCCGGCTGAGGCCAAGAAGGTGGACGCATGAAACTCATCACCGCAGTGATCAAGCCCTTCAAGCTCGACGACGTCAAGGCCGCGCTGGAGCAGTTCGGCATCAAGGGCATGACGGTCAGCGAGGCCAGCGGGTACGGCCGGCAGCGCGGCCACACCGAGGTCTACCGCGGCGCCGAATACCAGGTCGACCTGGTCCCCAAGGTGCGCGTCGAGGTCCTGGCCGAGGAGGACGACGCCGAGGACGTCATCGACGTCATCGTCAAGGCCGCCCAGACCGGCAAGATCGGCGACGGCAAGGTCTGGTCCGTCCCGGTGGACACGGTCGTCCGGGTCCGCACCGGTGAACGCGGGCCGGAGGCCCTGTAACCGGATGATGAGAGGGGAAGCTCGCTCGTTCGCCGCGGCCCGCAAGGACAGGGGCGCGGACATCGACAGGTGGCTCACCGATCTGTTCCGTACGGCGGGCGCGCAGCCGTACGCCCGCGAGGGACGGAGCGGACCGGGAGCCAAGGGCGGCTTCCCAGAGGAGCGCGGCGCCGCCGGTCCCCCCGGGATCAGCGGTGTCGCTCTCGTCGCCGTCGGCAGCCTGGGGCGGGGTGAGCTCGCCCCAGGCAGCGACCTGGATCTCGTCCTGCTCCACAACGGGCGGGACGACGTCGGCCGGATCGCGGACCGAATCTGGTACCCCATCTGGGACTCGGGAGTGGGTCTCGACCACTCGGTCCGCACGGTGGACGAGGCGGTCAAGGTGGCCCGGGAGGATCTCAAGGCCGTCCTCGGGCTGATCCAGGCCCGGCACGTCGTCGGGGACCCAGAGCTGACGCGGGCGGTCCGCGAGGCCGTCCTCGCCGAGTGGCGCGCCGACTCCCGGCGCAGGCTCGCGGAGCTGCGGACCTCGGCGGACAAGCGGGCCGAGTCGTGCGGTGAGCTGGCCTTCCTCCTCGAACCCGATCTGAAGGACGCCAGGGGAGGCCTCCGCGACGTGCAGGCGATGCAGGCCGTGGCCGCCGCCTGGGTCGCGTCCGCCCCCGGTCCCCGGGTCCGGGAGGCCTACGAGTTCCTGCTCGACATCAGGCACGGCCTCCACCTGGTCACCGCCCGCGGCGCCGACCGCCTGGTGCTCCAGGAGCAGGACGCGGTCGCCGGAACGCTCGGCCTGCTGGACGCTGAGGCGCTGATGCGCCGGCTGGCGGAGGCGGGCCGGACCATCTCCCACGCTTTCGACGCCACCTGGCGGACCGTGGACCGGCTGCTGTCCGGTCCCGCGCCGAGAGGCAGGCGCCCGCTCGCCGACGGCATCGTCGAGCACGGCGGCGAGGTCGTCCTCGCCCGGGGCGTCAACCCGCGCGACGACCCCACGCTCGTGCTGCGCGCGGCCGCGGCCGCGGCCGAGGCCGGGCTGCCCATGGCGCCCGCCACCGTCTCCGCGCTCGCCGCCCAGTCGCCGCCCCTTCCCGTGCCCTGGCCCGAGGAGGCGCGTGCCGCGCTCGTGGCCCTGCTCGGCGCCGGGCGCGCCGCCGTACCCGTGTGGGAGGAGCTCGACCAGGCCGGCGTCCTGGTCCGGCTGATCCCCGACTGGGAGCGCGTACGGCACCGCCCGCAGCGAAATCCGGTACACCGATATACGGTGGACCGTCATCTCATCGAGACCGCGGCCGGAGCGGCGTCCTTCACCCGCGAGGTCTCCCGGCCCGACCTGCTGCTCATCTCCGCGCTCCTTCACGACATGGGCAAGGGGTGGCCTGGCGACCACTCGACGACCGGCGAGGTCGTGGCGCGCGACATCGGCGCCCGGATCGGCCTGCCACCGGCCGACGTGGAGACCGTGGCCACCGTGGTCCGACACCACCTGCTGCTGCCGGAGACCGCGACCCGCCGTGACCTCGACGACCCCGTGACCATCGCCCGCGTGGCCGAGGCCGTCGGGTCGAGACAGGTGCTGGAGTTGCTCGCCGCCCTGGCCGTGGCCGACGGCAACGCCACCGGCCCGGCCGCGTGGAACTCCTGGAAGGCATCCCTGGTCTCCGACCTGGTGCGCCGGGTCAGGTCCGTGCTGTCCGGCACGCCGCCCGTGCCCGCGCCCGTGCTGTCGGCCGAGCAGGCCGCCCTCGCCAGGCACGGCGGCGGCGCCGTACGGGTGAACCGGGGCGCGGTCACCGTGGTCGCGCCGGACCGGCACGGGCTGCTGTGGCGCGCGGCCGGAGTGCTCGCCGCCCACCGGATGGTCGTGCGGTCGGCCTCCGCCGCGTCGGCCGGGTCGACGGCGGTCATCGAGTTCGTCGTGGTGCCCGAGTACGGCACGCCGCCGGACCCGGCGACGCTGGAGGCGGATCTCCGCCTTGTCCTCGCCGGTCGGCTGGACATCGAGCAGCGGCTGGCCCGGCGGACGAGGTCGATGCGGCCGCCCCGGGTGCCGGTGGCGCCGCCCAGAGTTACGCTGGTGGACGACGCGTCCAATACAGCCACCGTGGTCGAGGTGCGCGCGCACGACCGGCCGGGGCTGCTGTGGAAGATCGGGCGCGCTTTCGGCGAGTGCGGCCTTGACGTGAGGGCGGCTCGCGTGGAGACTCTCGGCGCAGAGGCGGTAGACGTCTTCTATGTGGCAGATCGGACGGGTCGTCCCATCACGGACGAGCAGCAGCGGGCCCAAGTGCGCGAGCATGTGCTCGCCGCTCTGAGGTGAGGCAACGGGAAGATCCTCTTTCCTGTTCATAACAATTGAGTGCGGCGGCATGCCTTGGTGCGCGGTAGATCGTGACCTTGTGGTCGAATTGCCCCCACTTGTATAGCTATGTAACTTCATGCTGTCCAGACGCGTGAAGGCATGCCGAAAGATGGCGGGGCCGGTGAGCACGGAGCAGTCGAAGACAGATAACCACGCGCGGCCAAGTCGTTTCACCCCGCGCAACTGGCGGGTCCCCACCCGCCTGACGGCCCTGATCATCGCCCCCACGCTGGTGGCCGTGCTCCTCGCCGGCGTCAGAGTCGTGGGGTCGATCGACAGCATCAACGCCTACGGGCGGGTCAGACAGGCCGCCGAATACTCCGTGCGGCTACGCGACCTGGCGCAGCAGCTGGCGCTTGAGCGCGACCTCACCGTCTGGGGCGGCCCCCGGCGGAAGTTCAACGTGGACGGCCAGACCGAGCTCACCAGGGCCGGCCAGCGGGCGGTGGTAGACCCGCTGATCCACCAGGTGACGGCCGATCTCAAGAACCTCGACCCCGCGTTCGGAGTGCGGGCCGTCGAGCAGGCGGAGCAGGCCGTCAACCGGATCGCGAGCCTTCCCGGCATCCGCGCCAACGGTGCTCCTGAGGACTACTCCGCCCTCATCGCGAACATCCTGCGGCTGCAGGACGAGTTCGGCCAGAACGGCGACGACCCCCAGGTCGTCGGTGACTTCCACGCCCTCGGCGGCATCGCCCACGCCAAGGAGGAGGTGGCCCTCCAGCGGTCGATGCTGGCCAGGGAGCTTCTCGAGCGCAACGAGATCTACACCCCCAGCGAGCTCAAGGACTTCCTCGCCTCGCAGTCCCGGCAGCAGAGCTACCTCGCCACCTTCTACACAGAGGCCTCGCCCCTCGAGGCCAGCCGGCTGGTGACGCTCCTCGGCGACAAGGACATCGTCGACACCGAGCTCACCAAGTCGTGGGCCCTCACACTGGGCATCCAGGGCGTCTCCCTCGGCCGCTACCGCGACCGCGACCGGATCCTGCAGCGGTGGTTCCAGCACAGCACCAAGGCCGTCGAGCAGATGGCCGTCGTCGAGCATCGCGTCTCGGCCACGGTCCTCGACCGGGCCCGGGAACTGCAGTCGTCCGAGCAGCGGAACGCGCTGATCGCCGGGACGCTGATCCTCGCGCTCCTCCTCCTCGTCCTCGCCAGCACCGTGCTCATCGCGCGTTCCATGGTGCGGCCGCTGCGCCGGCTCCGGGCGGAGGCCCTGGAGATCGCCGGCCTCCGGCTCCCCGATGTCGTCCGGCGGATGCGCCAGTCCGACGACGTGTCCCAGGATCCTCAGGTGAAGCCGATCGCGGTCGGCACCGCGGACGAGATCGGCGAAGTCGCGCAGGCCTTCGACGAGGTCCACCGCCAGGCCGTACGGCTCGCGGCGGAGGAGTCCCGGCTGCGCGCCAACGTCAACGCCATGTTCGTGAACCTGTCGCGCCGCACGCAGACGCTGGTGGAGCGGCAGATCTCACTGATCGACGGCCTGGAGCGCGGCGAGGAGGACGGCGGCCGGCTGGCCGACCTGTTCAAGCTCGACCACCTCGCCACCCGCATGCGCCGCAACAGTGAGAACCTCCTCGTCCTCGCCGGGCACGAGCCCGCCCGCAAGCGGAGCCAGCCTGCCCGGCTGGTCGACGTGGTCCGCGCCTCCTTGTCCGAGGTCGAGGACTACGAGCGGGTCACCGTCAAGGTCCACCGCAGCATCGCCGTGGCGGGCCACGCGGCCAACGACGTGGTCCACCTGGTCGCCGAACTGGTGGAGAACGCCATCGCCTTCTCGCCGCGCAACACCAAGGTCCTGGTGTCGAGCAGCCCCGTGGAGGGCGGCGCGGTCATGCTCGGAGTGAGCGACGCCGGAATCGGCATGTCTCCCGAGGAACTGGCGGAGACCAACCGCCGCCTGGCGGAGCCGCCGACCGTCGACGTGTCGGTCTCCCGCCGGATGGGCCTGTTCGTGGTCGGCCGCCTGGCGCTCCGCCACGGCATCCGGGTCCAGCTCCGGGCGGGCGACGGCAGCGGCATGATCGCGATGGTGCTGTTCCCGGCCGACCTGATCTCCAACGCCGACCAGCCGGCCGCGCACCCGGCTGCGCCCGTCCCCCCGCCTCGGGGAGCCTTCGGCGACCCGGCCTCCGGGACGGCGCCGCCCCCCACGGGATCGTTCCAGCCCTGGGGCACGCCGTCGCAGCAGGAGGCCCCGGACAGCCCGGGAGGCTTCTCACCGTGGAGTCCCTCCAGCCCCGCCCCGGTGGCCAACGGGCTGCCGACGCGCAGGCCGTCCACGCCGCGACAGAACGGCGCATGGGGCTCGGATGGCGCAGAGGCCGCCAATGGGTCGAATGGTGCGCATCCGGCGGGCGTCGCGGGAAGCGATGGAGGCTTCGCGCCCTTCGGCGCGCCGGCGCAGGACGTCACGGAGAGCTTCCCGGCGTACACCGAGTCGCCCACCGGGCCCTCGGCGTTCCCGGATCGTCCCGTCGCGCCGGCCGCGGGCGCGTTCCCGTTCGGCGAGCCGCCCACCGGCCGGCCCCTGTTCGGTCAACCGGCCGCCCTTCCCGCGTTCGGTGAGCCGCCCACTGGTCCGCCCGCTGGTCCGTCCGCGTTCGGTGAGCCGCCGGCCGCGCGGGCTCCGTTCGGTGAGCCGCCTGCCGGTCCGTCCGCGTTCGGTGAGCCGTCCCCGTTCGGCGAGCCGCCGGTGTTCACGGAGCACTCCGGGGCCTTCCCGATCGGGGAGGCCGCGGTGACGACGGGGCCGTTGCCGGTGGTGGAGGACTCCCCGCTTGAGCGGGGCGACGAGTACCTGCCGATCTTCGCCTCGGTGGAGTCGGCCTGGTTCCGCCGACCGGCGGGCGAGGAGGTGGCAGTCGTACCGGCGGCTGGGCAGGCAGCGGGACAGGCAGCGGGACAGGCAGCGGGACAGGCAGCGGGACAGGCAGCGGGACAAGGAGAGACATCGATGCCGGATGCCGCCGCGTCCAGGCTCCCGGACTACGGCCAGGCGCCATCAGGTCAGGTCGCGTCCGGCCAGGTCCCCGCCGGCGCGCCGGGTGATGGAGATCGGTCCAGGGCGGGGCAGGCAGAAGGGGCCTGGTGGTCCCAGGCTGACAGCGGCTTCCAGGCGGCGGCCACCGTGAAGGATCCCTCACTGGGCGGCGTCACGGCGGCCGGTCTGCCGAAACGGACGCCCAAGGCCAACCTGGTGCCCGGGTCGGTCGGGACGGGCAGCGCGGCCGCGGCGCCGCGCCCCCCGGTGTCGGCCGAGGCGGTGCGCAACCGCCTGTCCAGCTTCCAGCAGGGTGTACGGCGGGGGCGGGCGGACCTGGCCGGAGGCTCCGTCGAAGGGTCGGGTAATGAGGAGGATGGTTCGTGACTGAGCTGAGCGTGGAAGCACGCAGGTTCGACTGGCTGATCACCGAGTTCGTCGGGACCACGCCGGGCGTCGCCCACGCGGTGGTGGTTTCGTCGGACGGCCTGCGGCTCGCCCAATCCGATGGCTTCCCGCCTGACCGCGCCGACCAGCTCGCGGCCGTCGCCGCCGGCCTGCTGAGCCTCACCGTGGGCGCGTCCCGGGTGTTCGAGGGCGGCTCGGTCACCCAGACGGTCGTGGAGATGCAGCGCGGCCTGCTGCTCGTCATGGCCATCAGCGACGGGTCATGCCTCGCCGTACTGGCCGCTCCCGACTGCGACATGGGCCTGGTGGCGTACCAGATGACCCTGCTCGTGGAGCGTGCCGGTCAGGTGCTCACCCCGGCGTTGCGCGCCGAGCTCCAGACATCACGCCGATGATCACCGCGGGAGAGGGGCATGCGCGAGCATGACGGGACAGAGGACGAGCCTCTGTTCCGTCCGTACGCCGTCACCGGAGGGCGTTCCCAGCCGCGTTATCACATGGCGATGGAAACCCTCGTATCATCGGTGACCTTGATGAGCGATGATTATTCCCTCCTCACCCCGGAGCAGGAATCGATCATGATGCTGTGCCGTTCCGTACGATCGGTCGCGGAGGTTTCGGCGCTGCTCCGGGTTCCGCTCGGCGTGGCCCGCGTGCTCATCGCCGACATGGCCGACGAGGGTCTGGTCCGCCTGCACATGCCGCAGCTCAGTCAGGGACAGCCAGACCTCAACCTGCTCGAAAGGGTGCTCAGTGGACTACGCAGGCTCTAGTCGTGGGCTGACCTCGACGAAGATCGTCGTCGCGGGTGGGTTCGGTGTGGGCAAGACGACCTTCGTCGGGGCCGTATCCGAGATCCTCCCGCTGACGACCGAGGCCGTGATGACCGACGCCAGCGCGGGAATCGACGACCTCGGCCTCACGCCGAACAAGACGACGACCACCGTCGCCATGGACTTCGGCCGGCTCTCGCTGGACCAGGACCTGATCCTCTATCTGTTCGGGACGCCCGGCCAGCACCGGTTCTGGTTCATGTGGGACGACCTCGTGCGCGGTGCCATCGGGGCGGTCGTGCTGGTGGACAGCCGGCGACTCGCCGACTGCTTCCCCGCCATCGACTACTTCGAGGAGGCCCAGCTTCCCTTCGTGGTCGCGATGAACGGCTGGGAGGGCCAGTTCCTCCACTCCGAGGACGAGGTCCGGGAGGCCCTCTCCCTTCCTCCCCACGTTCCGGTGGTGCGGACCGACGCCCGTTCGCGGGACGCGGTCAAGTCCACGCTCATCAGCCTGGTGGAGTACGTCCTGACGGTCCGCGCCGCGTACGGCGGCCGGTCCTATTGAGGATCGGGTTGTCGGCAGGGCCACCGGCTGAGCGCCTGTGGCCCTGATCTTCGACGCCGCCCATCACCGGCCAGCCATCGTCTGGTGGTGCCGGGGCCGTACCGCGTCGTGTCGGCTTTTCACGGCCCGCAGGCACGCGATGTGAGGACGTTTGGCGAAATATGGGTGGAAAGCATGATCTATGCTGATACGCGCTGAGAGTCCTTTCCCCCTGGTCTGCTGCTCGCAGGCTCTGCGGATGAATCCATTGGGAGTGGCGGCCGTGTCCCGAATTTGGCGTGCCCGACGCTTATCGACCGTTCTCGCCGCTGGTCTTGTGCTGCCCTTCTCCGCGTGTGGCGGTTCCGGCAGCGCGGTGACGAGCGAGGCGGCGCCCAGCGCGTCGGTGGCCAGGCTGGACCCGAACGCCGACCTCACCAAGCAAAGCCTCACGATTTCGATCTGGGACGGGTACAGCCCGAAGGACCTTCCGCAGCGGGTCAAGAACAAGCTCGGCTTCGACCTCAAGGTCGCTCTGCACGACACCAATGAGACGATCATGGCCAAGCTGACGACCGGTGCCGACAGCGGCATCGACGTCGCCTTCGTGTCGGGCCAGTACGCTCAGGCGCTGAATGAGGCGGGCCTGCTGGAGCCGATCCACCCCGAGCTCATCCCGAACCTCGCCAACCTCTACCCTGAGGCCGCGAACCTGTCGTACGACAAGGGCAACAAGTACTCGGTGCCCTACACCTGGGGGACCACCGGGCTGTGCTACCGCAGCGACCTGGTGAAGACCGCGCCCACAAGCTGGAACGTCCTGCTCAATCCGCCCGTGGAGCTGCGCAAGAAGATCACGATGATGACCACGGAGCGCTGGCTCGCGCTCCCGGCGCTGAAGTCTCTCGGCTACTCCATCAACACGACCGACGACGCGCAGCTCGCCAAGGCCAAGGATCTTCTCATCGAGGCCAAGAAGAACCTGCTGGCGTACGACGACACGACCTTCGGCGCCCGCCTGCGGAAGGGTGAGGCCGCGCTCGTGGAGGCATGGGACGGCTGGTGCCCGACGTCGGACAAGAACATCAAGTTCGTGGTGCCGAAGGAGGGCAGCGACCTCTGGGCGGACACCATGGTCATCCTCAAGACCTCCAAGAACAAGGAGGCGGCGCACGCCTTCATCAACTACATCCTCGACCCGGAGATCCACGGCTGGGTGTCGGCGAACATCCTCTACAAGGTCCCCAACAAGGCCGCCATGGACAAGGTCGACCCCGCGCTGCTCGCCGCCAACCCGCCGCTGGCGATGACGCCCGCCGACCTGCTCCAGGGCGAGTCGATCATCGACCTCGGCCAGGACTCGACGAAGTACACGCGCCTGGCGACCGAGGTCGCGGCCAAGCAGTGACGACACACCTACCTGGAGAACTCATGAGCGAGCAGCCCCTGACGATCCTGTTCATGCCGGAGAGTGCCTACGGCCCGACGAACAACTGCATCGGGATCGGGGACGTCCTGCGGCGTCGCGGTCACCGGGTGGTGTTCGCGGCGGAGGCGTCGTGGAAGGGGAAGCTGGAGGCGCTGGGTTTTGAGGAGGACCTGGTGGATCTGGCGCCGCCGGCTGAGGAGGAGCAGGACGCGGAGGTGCGGGACGCGGGGCAGTTCTGGAAGGACTTCATCCGGGATACGGCTCCGGAGTATCGCAAGAGTACGCGTGAGCA